>NZ_JAKUDW010000049.1:0-39796 GCF_022662595.1 Bacillus cereus group sp. BfR-BA-01524
GCTTTCGGTTCTTCTTTAACTTTTACTTCTTCTTTAACCTTTGCCTCTTCTTTAGGCTTTACTATTTCTTGTGCTTTCGGTTCTTCTTTAACTTTTACTTCTTCTTTAGGCTTTACTATTTCTTGTGCTTTCGTTGTTTCTTTCGCTTTTGCTACTTTCTGCGTCTTTACTTCTTTCTTTTCTTTAACTGATTTTTGTACTTTCGTTACTTGCTCCGTTTTCTCTTCAGTTTTCTTTTCAGTTGGTGCTGTACTTGATAGGAAAGAAACGTTTGCATAAGCAGTTTTTCCTTTATACTCAAATTGCAGCCATCCGTCTTTTACTTGATGCGTTGATTCAATTACATCATCTTTTTTTAGTCTGCCAAGAATTTCTGAATCTGTGTTTGCTTCGGTACGTACATTTAACAAATTCGCCGTTACATGATACACATCTTTTGTAAACTCCGAACTTACAAACACTTCTTTACCGTTCAATTCAATTTTTGACCAGCCATCTTCGGTATTGATGACTTTTAACTCTTGCCCATTCTTTACTTTTTCGACCACTTTTGATTCTGTAGTCGGTTTTTCACGTACGTTAAGTACATCTGCTGTTACGATTGTTTCTGCGGTAGCAGTTGTGGTAAACGCCCCCAATCCAAAAATAGTTGCTGTTGCTGCGCCAATTACTTTTTTCATATTAGCCTCCATTATATTTTTTTGAATTTTATCAAATGTCTCTGTAAAATTGTATAATTTTACATAATATCAAAACATTTGCAACAGTATATTAATACGGCTTAATATACTGTTATTAAAACTCCTCACTTCAATACTAACAAATTCTTATTTCTAATTCTATATATTATAAATCTCCTTATCTTTTATAAAAGCCCCATGCCCTTCTTCACACTAAATAGTTGTTGCAATTCCCGCCAAAAATAAACTTACGATTGCTAAAATTTGAGTAGCGACTATAGCCCCTCTTAAATGAAACTTATAATCTTTATATCCTTTCATACCTGCCGTACTAGGAATCACAACAAACCTTGGAGTAATCCAGCAAAAAATTAGCCAATCAATTATAAGTAAATCTACTAAATTGAAAATCATTAAAATACCAAAAGTGTGTAAATAAGCATCAATATACAATAATTTTTCATGCTTATGTAATATATATGTAGAAACGAAAGGACAACCGAAAAGAATAGCATTATATACAATATTAAAGTAAATGGTTTGCTTTTTTTCATGAATCGATTTTGGAAAAACTACTTTTTGAATATCTTTCGGATAATCAGTTAACGATAGTCGAGGATTATAATATAAGGACCCTAAAATCATTACGGATAGTACAGTAGACATGATGACACCAACGTACATCATTTGCTCAAATTGATTCATACGCTTCATTCACCCTTTCTGTAATTACTATGTTGATCATTCACTTAATTACACATTGTATGTACGTACATAATCAAAAATTAACAACTAGCTTTAATAGCGAAGCAAACAGATGTAAACGTACTAAAAGCAATGATCGATCCAAATAATATCCCTTCTCGTAAAATTTTACTAAGCGTAGGTTTTACATCGGAGAAAGTTTGTGAGATTGATGGATTATCTGGGGAAATTTTGAGCACATACATATAATTACAAAAAGGCAGTGCTACTTATGTAGCACTGCCTTTTTCTTTATTGGAATAATCCTTTTCCTTTATTCATTTACTTATAAAGTATTGTCAGTTCTTCTTTATGTTCTGTATTTCCACATTATAAATATTTCACGTCAAGGAGAGATGACTGAAATGAATAATCAAAAAATTGAACTTACTGGTCGTATCGTTACACCTAATGATCCTGATTATAATTCAGCGCGTGAAGAATTCAATACATTCTTCAACAAATTTCCGTTAATCATTGTTTTTGCTCAAAATACACAGGATGTAGTAAACGCGGTTCGCTGGTCAAGGCTACATAACGTTCCTATACGCATGCGCTCTGGACGTCATAATTATGAGGCATTATCCGTCAGTAATGCTGGTCTTGTAATTGATGTAAGTGAAATGAAACAATTAGAAATAGATCACAATAATGGAACTGTAACTATTGGGACTGGATGGAGAAATATTTCTTTAATTGAAACACTTGCTGCTGAAGGGTTAGTTGTGCCGAGTGGTGTTTGTCCTACTCCCGGGATCGCAGGTGTTACTTTAGGTGGCGGACATAGTATTCTCTCTCGTCCGTTTGGATTGACTCTCGATCATTTACTTGAATTAGAAATGGTAGACGCGAATGGTTGTATAATACGCGCTAACGCCAAGTGTAACTCCGATCTCTATTGGGCTTCGCGCGGTGCTGGTGGTGGTAACTTTGGAATATGTACTTCGTTTAAGTTTAGAACACATAAAATTAATACGGTAGGATTTGCAGAAATAAGCTGGGGGATATCAGATTTAAAACCTGTATTAACCTCTTGGCAAGAATATACGCTACCTTGCGCTAATAAACGACTTACAACTACTCTTTTTATGTCTGCAGGATTAGAACCATCATTATTAATGCAAGGTGTATTTCTCGGTTCTGTTCAAGAATTGCAGACGCTACTACAGCCATTATTAGAAGCCGGTTCACCACTGCAAGTAACTATCGAAGAAATACCATGGGCAGAAGCAGCAGCGAAAATAGCTGAGAAGCAACCTGCAACACCTTTACCATTTAAAAGTGTAGGTCCATATGTGTATGAACTACTACCAGAAGAAGGACTATCCATTATCGATCACTTTATTAATAATGCACCTCCCTTTTCCACCACCTCCGTATTTTTCCACGGATTAGGCGGTGCTGTTGCTGAAGTGCCAAATGAGGCGACTGCTTATTTTTACCGAAAAGCACTATCAAACATGTCAATATTCGCTACTTGGGGGCAACCAGAAGGTGCTGGTGGAAGTATTCGATGGGTTGAAGATTTCCGTTTGGCAATGCTCCCCTTTACAAAAGGTGTCTACGTTAATACGCCTGACCTTTACATTAAAAATTGGCCAGATGCATACTTCAGTTGCAACTTTGACCGATTAATGGAAGTAAAAGCAAAATATGATCCGAAAAATGTCTTTAACTTTCCGCAAAGTATTCCGCTTTTTTAACTGTTTAAATATTTTTCAAACTGCTAAGTAAACATGCATGTTATATTGTTTATTTAGCAGTTTAGTATAAAGGCTCTTTTGTTTACATAACAATATTATGTGGTGCAATGTATTGCTCTTTCATTTCTCTTTTTACTTATAATGACTCTTCCTATACTAAAAGCAAAAGCAATAAAAAATATAGTACTACCCATTAGAAATACTAAATTATAACTACGAATAATTCCTTGCTTATATTTTTCCTTTAGTTGCTTGTAAATCTTGTTCTCCTCATCAGTTTTTAATACTATCTGTTGTTTTTTATTTATTGCTTGCAATACTTGTTCCCTTTCTAAATTTGACAAATCACTTTTTTTAATCACCGTCACTACTTCCCTATTTATCTTCTCTTTTTCAACTAACAACTGATGATTCAGAAACATAACCAGTATTGCTACCCCAACAATACTTCCAACTGTTCTAGAAATATTACATATACTTGCAGCAACACCTGACTTTTCGATCGGTACACTTATAACTGCTGTTGTTGTATACGGTGCTAATGTGCACCCAGTTCCAATCCCAACGATTATTAATCGCCAAATATAATCCCATGTAGTAAAATTTGAATCTATTTGACTAAATAAATATGATGCTACGATAAATGTTAATAGCCCTATACTACCTACTAATGAGCTTCCCCGATTTGCTGCAATTGGTGTTACGATTACTGTAACAAGCATTGAAACAATCGCTAGTGTGCTAATTATTAAACCTGACTGTAATTCAGACATGCCTTCTACTTGAACGAAATAAAAAGCAAGTATAAACAAAAAGTTCATTAATCCCATTCCAACAAAGAATAAAGAAAAAGTCGAGATTGAAAACTCTTTATTTGTGAATAACTTTAATGGCAACATTGGATTTTCACTTTTCTTTTCAATGATAAAAAATAATATAAAACCTATGAGTGAGAGCATAAAAAGAAGTATTAAGCTTATCGTGCTTAAATGGTTTGTATTTACTTGTATGAGTGCATATACAAGTAAGCATAGTGCAGATGCAGAAGTAATCATACCTGCCCAATCTATTTTAGAGCTTGCAGCATGATCATAGGATTCCTTAATACAAAGAATCACGAAGATGAAAGATAATATACCAACTGGAACATTAATAAAAAACACCCAGCTCCAATTCAATTTGTCAGTTAAAATGCCTCCAAGTGAAGGGCCAATTGCCGCTGCTAATCCCCCAAAAGCTCCCATGATGCCTCCTATCATACCTTGTTTCTCTCTCGGTACTAAATTAAGACCTAGCGGCATAGCAACTGGTACGATAACTGCTGCGGAAATTCCTTGTATTATCCTAAAAGCTACTAATGTATGAAAAGAAGTGGCTATACCACACATAAACGAACTAATAGAAAATCCCAATAAGCCAATAATATATAGCTTCTTGCGACCAAACTGATCCGCCAGACGTGCTGCAATTAATAAACACGATACAAAGGCAACATTATAACTATTAGCAACCCAAGAAATTGTATCAATTGAAGTATGAAATGTCTTTGTCATTTCTGGTAATGTGATATTCACAATATTTGAGTCTAAAATCGCCATAAAAAAGCCTGCAATTAAAGCTATTAATGCAAATTTATTCCTCATTTCTGCCACCCTTATTCGTTTTATTGATTTAAAATGCCACTCACAAATAAACTTACACATATCTCTATATACTCTTCTAATTGAATTTCTTCTTCCGATATACTTACATTCATAATGTATAAAAACAATTGTCCATAAAACATATTCGCTATCAAACGGTAATTACAGGTAGAAATGTGTCCCTTCTCACCAAGTTGCTTTAAATATTTTTCTAAGTGATTCACTAGATGTGAATTCAACTCATGTAGTAATGCTTTCATTTCACTATTTTGTCTTGATTCTATTAGCGCAGCCCAAATATAATTTAGCTTTGGCAAATTGATTTGAATGTATGTTTCCGCCACTTTCGTCAAATCCTTATGTAAATCACCAGTAAACTGCTCTTCTATTTCCTCTAACAAAGCCACTGGTGTCGTACGTAATATAATGCTCTCCCTAAAAAGATTTTCCTTATTTTTAAAATTACGAAATATCGTTAACTCGTTTACCCCTGCTTTTTCTGCTACTTCACGAATTGTTGTCGCTGTATATCCTTTTTCACCAAACAATAACGTAGCAGCTTCCATAACTTTTTCTCGTGCTGTTAATTTCCCCATCTTTATTCCTCCAATCAATATGTAAGTAAGTGCTTACTAACATATTATCATAAAAGAAAAATGAAAGTAACTAGTTACTTTCATTTTTCTGAAATCTCATTCTCTATTCCACCACCGAAAGTAAAACTTTCTCAAGCTCATTTTTAGACAACATACTATCATTTATATACACTTGATATGCATTTCTTCCTTCCCTTGCTGGCACAACTATTTTCATAGCCCGTACATGCGATTCTTTATACTCACCGAATGTAACGTTATAGCCATTTAATTTATATTTCTTTATATCTCCAGTAAAATTAGGTCCTCTTTCAGATGGTTTATCAAATGGTCTATCAATAAAGTAATCTTTATATTCTCCTTCAACAATTTCTAATTGATGAATTGTAAAACCTAATTCTGCATCTGAAGTATGTGGCTGTTTTTTTACATTTTGATTTTCATATCTCATCGTAATAAGCGGCATAGGTTTTCCAAGTGTTGCTTCGGCTTTTACCTCTTCCAATACTAATCGATGTCCAACTGGAATATACGTTGGATGCTTAACCGGAAAACCAGTTATTTGTTCAGCTTGTTCAAATGTATAGGTAAAATGTTGATCTATTCTTTCTTCATATGTATGTAATTGTTCCATTACTTCTCTATCTCTCGTTTCTTCATCAGCATTTAGACGATCGGTTGCTGTATATTGTCTTTTTCCATTCTCTACGACACTTACTTTTTTATAAAAATAGTACGATTCCTGTAATAAAGTTACATACTTATCAAAGTCCTTTTCTGTAAATATACTTTTAGCAATTTCTATACGTTCCATCACGCCATTATAACCATCCTCAGTCATTCCCATATCTTGTCTTGCTTTTTCTGGTGTCCCTACAATTTTATCCATTAATGTTGTACCTGCAAAAGTACCGGTCGGTATTAAAATTGCCGCAGCTACAAAGCCAAGTAATAACTTTTTCTTCATAGAAACCTTCCTTTTCATTTTCGACTGTTGGTATTTATAAAAAGAGGTTTGCACTTTATTATATAAATTTGGAGACGGCTCTATATTCTCTGCTTTTCTTTTTAGTTCATTTGTTACATATCTTTCAAAATCCATTTACTTCTTCCTCCCTTTCGTTTGGCATTTGCTCCATTTCCATTCTTAATCGTTTTAGTGCTGTGTGTAGTCGAGATTTCACTGTACCAATAGGGGTTTGAAGAAGTGCAGCAATTTCATCCAATCTATATTCATGGAAGTAACGCATAATAACTACTTCACGATGTTTATAAGATAAATTTTGTACAACTTCTACTAATTCACTTCGTGTTTCTTTATGTAAAATAGCTTCATCCATTATGTAAGACCGATCTTGTTCATACATTTTCTTCTTTTCAAAGATTCGAAATCGTCGCCACGATTTACGGCGCCAATCCTGTACTTCCTTGACAACTAGTCCATGTAACCAAAAACGAAATGAACGATTCCTATCATAGTTTGTTATGGACTTCCACATGTTGATGTACACTTCATTAACTATATCGTCTACATCTTGGTTTTGACTTCCTACTAAAAATACTACTGTTCTATAAATATCTTTACATGTATATTCATAAATAATCTGAAAGGCTTCTTGGTCCCCAGACTCCATTTTATATAGCCATTCTTTTAATTGTACTTCATCCAAAGTTTCGTTCCCCTCTCGTAATCTTTCACACTATATTCGCTCGTTTTTTACAAAAGGTTCATTTTACATGAAAATTTATTTATTACAATAAAAATATAAGGTATATTTTTAAGAAAAGGAGGATTTCAAGAATGAATCAAGAGGATAAAATTTACGCTGAAAAAGTGTTAAAAAATCTATTCATCGGATCACAAGTTGATGGATTACAATTTGGTATTTCTCCAGCCGCTATAAAGATTCATTTCACAAACTTTCACGACTCAGTTGATTATGACGGACAATTATATATCAATATCGAATCCAAATGGTGTTTATTTAATAAACCTCAAAAAAGATACCCATTAAATGAAGATGAATTTGAAGTTTATTCTGAGGAAGAAGAATATGAAAGAATATTTAAGGTAAGAAGACAAAAAGTTACCGATATACAACTTGGCTTAGAAAGCCCTCATTTAATTATTACATTAGATAGTGGACAAATTATTTTTGTAAATGGTTTTCATGATTATTATGAATGTTGGCAATCTGGTGTTCTATGTGAGCAATGGCTTGTAGTCGCTGCACCTGGGAATGAAATCGCCACTTGGGCTCCCGATGAGTTTATCGATAAATAAACTGTCTTCACGAAGAAGAACCGAAGATATTTTATGAACTACATAACTATTTCTATTACACTTAAACGAATGACCATTTTACTTTAATAGAACTCACTTTATTAAAGCTGAAAGGATGATAATGATGGCATGTGTCCATGATTTTGGAATAATTGACCATTTTACTTCTCAAAAAAATTACGAAGATTATACACCAGAGAAATATCATTGTATTTCTGTTGATGATGATATTATCAGTAGCTTAAATCGAAATTTATCAATTATGAAAACCTACTTTCATACAGTCAAAAATCAAGAACACGGTTTAGCTCATTACGGTATTACAATTATCCCGCCTGAATCATTAGCAATTTTCTATGAAACAGTTACATCTTCAAAGTTCTTCATAAATTCTGATGAGCTGAATGAGTTAGCTTCAAAAATTGAACAAGCTACAGCAGAACAAAAGTACATGATCCATTATGGGCTTTAAATGTAATACAAAAAACGCTTAGGATTTCTCCCAAGCATTTTTTGTATGTTACTAATAAATTTATTCCTTAACCATTTAGTCCATGATTGAGCCTATGGCCCCATCTTTTACAAGTGAGGGCGCCCCTATTAATCTAAATAAGCGTCTCATTTCCAATCTTCCAGCTAAACCATTTCCCATGCCCTTCTGTTTCTCCAACCGTTTCACGATATTCGTTTCCGTTAATATAATAATCAATATGAAGGTCACGATCCCACATGTTGTTATAAAGGTGGAATACATCACGTTTCGCGCCAATTTCTTGTATTTGTTTTTCTAACTTATGTTTTACTTGTTCTGGTATTTGATTTGCGACGTGTGTATGGAAAATACAAATAACAGCTTCTTCACTTATTTGTTCAATAATAGATGATAATAGCTCTACACCGTCTCCTTCTATGAATTGGACAGATTCATTTTTCACTAAAGATGCAGCTTGATCAAACATCTCAAGCCTTTCTTTATGTTCTGGCCAAATTAAAGCACGTAACCATAAATAATCTTCCTCATTATGTAAATCATTCACATGTAAGTCCAGTCCGATTCTTTCTACGACAGATGGGCTTTCTTTTAGAAAACGCGGCACATTCTCTCCTCTTATTTCAGAAGTTACATGCACATTTGAATTTATATTTCCGTACATTTCATCCGTTCCGTACGAATAACGATATTGGTCCCAGAACAGTTGTAACCCAGAACTTGTCCCAATTTCAATTAACGCTAACGGCTTCTTCACTTTGTTAAATATGTAGCAGAAACTTGGGTATAAGTATGCACACCGTCTTACTTCATTCGTTTGAACGAGTTTCGTTTGTAACAATGTAATGATGTCTTCTCGGTACTCTTTACAGAAATCTTTAAAATGATCAAAAGCTTTATTTAAATTTGTATCAGCATTTTCAACTAAACTACTATAATACGTTTTTAAATGATGTTCTTTCCCTGCTAATAATAAATAATGTACTGCACCTAATAATAAGTTTGGGACTGGTTGACCTGCTTGAGCATAGAACGATAGTGTAAGTACTTCCTCATCTTCAGCAATTTTCATTGATAAATATTCATATAAATCACTTGACCCTGTACATTCCTTTATTGAGAAGTTTCGAAATAAGTTTGAAATTTGTTCTTTTGTACGCATTAGAATACCTCCTTTTTATTTTTCAGAATAATCTTACCATTACAGAAAGAAAAACCCCATAAAAAGGTACTCGATTTAGTCACTTAAGGATACGTAAGCTTTTTCGAGATAATTTCAAACTGTAATTTTTTTCTATTTATCACCTTAAAAGAGCTTGTTAAATAAGATTTTTAGCGAATAAAACGTTAAATAGTTTAAAATTATCAGATAACACTAGATATTTTAGTCTATTAATTATTATAATAGAGTATGAGATGGTTATATAATTGAGACAAAAAAGGTATACACCTAGGTGGGGCCTAGGCGGTGTTTCTCTTTTACGGCTTAGACATAGAAAACACCTACACTTTTTTGCCAATATAGGGGATGGAGAGATTATCATGAGCAACATGCAGCAAAAAACAGACGTTATCTTAATTGGTGCAGGAATTATGAGTGCAACGTTAGGCTCATTACTAAAAGAATTGGCACCAGAATGGGAAATTAAAGTTTTTGAAAAACTCGCAAGTGCCGGGGAAGAAAGCTCTAACGAATGGAATAATGCAGGTACAGGGCATTCTGCGCTATGCGAACTGAACTATACTTCCGAAAAATCTGACGGATCTATAGATATTAGTAAGGCTGTAAAAGTGAATGAGCAATTCCAGCTTTCAAGACAATTTTGGGCATATCTTGTAAAGAGCAAATTAATTCGTAATCCACAAGATTTTATTATGCCACTACCTCATATGAGTTTAGTACAAGGGGAAAAAAATGTTGAGTTTCTAAAAAACCGTTTTGAAGCGCTTTCAAAAAATCCACTGTTTCAAGGAATGGAATTTTCTGATGCTCCTGAAACATTAAAAAAATGGCTTCCACTCATTATGGAAGGCCGCACATCTAATGAAGTGATGGCGGCAACGAAGATTGACTCTGGAACAGATGTTAACTTCGGTGCATTAACACGTATGTTGTTTGATTACTTAAAAACAAAAAATGTCGAGCTAAACTACAAGCATAGTGTCGAAAATATTAAGCGCACGAAAAATGGTTTGTGGGAAGTAAAAGTACACGATATGAATAGTGGTAAAATTGAACATCATACTGCTAAATTCGTCTTTATTGGCGGCGGTGGCGGTAGCCTACCTCTACTTCAAAAGACTGGTATCCCTGAATCAAAGCATATCGGTGGATTCCCGGTAAGTGGACTATTTATGGTATGTAAAAACCAAAAAGTTGTAGAGCAGCATCATGCGAAAGTGTACGGTAAAGCTAAAGTTGGCGCTCCGCCAATGTCTGTACCTCATCTAGATACGAGATATATAGACAATAAAAAAGCTTTACTGTTTGGACCATTCGCAGGCTTTTCACCTAAATTCTTAAAAACTGGCTCAAACCTTGACTTAATCGGTTCTGTAAAACCGAATAACGTCTTAACGATGTTAGCTGCTGGTGTAAAAGAAATGGGACTTACAAAATACTTAATTCAGCAAGTTATGTTATCACATGAAAAACGTATGGAAGAATTACGCGAATTCATTCCGAACGCGCAAAGTGAAGATTGGGATATTGTAGTTGCTGGACAACGTGTACAAGTAATTAAAGATACTGATGCTGGCGGTAAAGGAACACTTCAATTTGGTACAGAAGTAGTAAGTGCAGCTGACGGCTCAATCGCCGCATTACTAGGTGCATCACCAGGTGCTTCTACTGCTGTTCACGTCATGCTTGAAGTATTAGAAAAATGTTTCCCAAGCCGCATGGTAGAATGGGAAGAAAAAATAAAAGAAATGATTCCTTCATATGGCATTTCACTAACTGAAAATCCAAGATTGTTCCAAGATCTTCACACTTCGACTGGTCGTACACTTGGATTAAACGAAAAAGAAACTGTTCATAATTAATGAAGAAATAAAAAAAACGTCCGATATATTCGGACGTTTTTTTTGTCTATTAAAAATTATACTTATCAATATTATCTTTCATAAATACAACTCGTTCTGGCAATACGATAATTCCGTTTCCTTCTGCCTCATAATCATATCCTTGAATGGAGTTTGGCTCTACTTTCACTTTTCCGATTCCTTTTACTTCAAAGCTATCCCCTACTTTTAACTTCTTTCCTTTTACAACAATTTCATTTGCTACATAAGTTGCCAACGCACCTTGCTGTTTGACATCCCATAATCCGAATTGTTGTACTGTTCCTCGTTTTACATAATCACGCATAACGTTCGGTGTAGAAAATCCAGTTACCACTACTTTTTTATCCATTTTTAAGTTTTCAGCTGCTTGCGCCATGGCTGGGAGTGCTGTTGCATCTGGACAAATAACTGCGTTAATATCTGGATACGTTTTTAATATGTTCTCCCCTACAGATAAAGATTTTTGTGCATTATTTTCACCGTACTGCGTCGTTATAATTTCCCAGTTCGGATATTTCTTTTTAATAATTTCTTTCGCTTTCGTTACCCATTGGTTTTGATCTGTTACTGTTGGGCTAGAGTAAAAGAAGGCTACTTTTCCTTTATCTCCAATTTGCTTAGAAGTCATTTCAATTAATAAGTTAGCAAGTTGGTCTGGTGTTCCTTGGCTGATATAAAAGGAACGGTCTTTCGGATTCACATCAGAATCCCACGTTAAGACGGTCATTCCTTTTTTCTTAGCACGTTGTAGTGATTGCGATAAACCATCAACTGATGTAGAGGAAACCATAAGTGCATCATAGTTTTGGTTAATAAAATTATTTATATACTTTACTTGCCCTGATACACTCGCTTCAGACGGCCCATCATATTTCACTTGTACGCCTAGCTTCTCTCCCATCTCCTTTGCTCCTTCACCTCCCGATGTAAAGAAGCCAACTCCAGTTAACTTCGGGATAAATGCAAATTTCACATCATCAGCTTTTTTCTTATCTGCCGTTTGACTGGAACAAGCGATTAAACCAATTAAACAAATACATACAATCAATACAATCCCTAGTTTTCTCTTCATGACATTTCCCCCTTATGCAAATTTCGTCTTTTCCCTGCTAAGAATTGATGTAATTTGAAATGTCTCATAATAACTGAAAGAATAAGAATCATACCAATTACTACGTTGGATTGTTCATTTGTTAAACCCGTCATTTGCAAACCATACTGCATGAGCCCAATAAAAATACTCGCTAGTACAGTACCAATAATACTTCCTTTTCCTCCCGTAATAAGTGTCCCGCCTAATACGACTGCTGTAATGATTGGTAAAATTGTTTCATTTCCCATATCAGCACGTGCGGAACCAAAATATGCGGTTAAGAAAGCACCTCCTAATCCACCTCCTAACCCAGAAAGTATGTAAGCGATAATGACTACTTTTTTCGTTTTAATCCCGGTGTATTTTGCTGTATTTTCGTTCGCTCCTGTTAATTTTACATGGCGCCCGTATATAGTTCGGTGAAATAATACAGTATATAAAACTGTTAATACGATCAGTAGCCATAATAAATTCGGTATTCCTATAAAACTACCGTTTGCCAGTTGTACAAATGTGTCAGGTAAACCGCTTATTCCTTCATACCCAGAAGCACCTGCTCCTCCTGAAATGACGAGTGCAATTCCTCCGTATAAAAACATCGTTCCGAGTGTAACGACGAGTGGTTCTACATCCGTCATTTTTATAATGAGTCCGTTTGAAGCGCCTGCTAAACAACTAATTATTAGGGCGATTATGACAGCAAACAAAATAGGTATTCCGTTCATCCAAAGTACACCAATCAAGATCGAAGTGAGCCCCATTATTGATCCGACCGATACATCAATTCCTCCTGTTACAATAACGAAAGTCATTGGTATCGCCGCAATTGCGATAAATAGGAAATCATTTGTACTAAAAAGGAGATTACTAATATTTAAGAAATCACTATTTATAAAACTAAAAAGGATGAATTCTATAAGAAGTAATACAATTAGAACCCCTTCCCATCTATATAAATACTTCATAGATTCATCCTCCTTTTTGCCTTCCACTTTTTCATAACACTATCTAATATGATGATGAGTAATAATAAAAAACCTGAAATGGCATTATTCCAAAATGCTGGTATTTTTAAAAAGACGAGTGAGCTGCTTATTGTTTCTAAAAATAACGCTCCTAATGCAGCTCCAAATATAGAACCTGTTCCTCCTTTTAAATGAATTCCTCCTAGTACAGCGGCTGCGATTACTTGTAATTCTAATCCTGTACCTGTTTGATTTGGGACGAACCCGATATTCATAACAAATATGCAACCAGCGAGCGCAGCGCTTATGCCTGAAATCATAAACGCATATATCTTCACTTTATTAACAGGTATACCAATAAGCCTCGCGCCATCTTCATTATCACCTACTGCATAAAAGTATCTTCCCAATGGCACTTTTCTTAAAAAGAAGTATAGTAGTAGTAAAATAATAAAAACGAACCATACAGTTATAGGTAAACCAAGAATGATGATAGATGACAGCTGCTTAAAATCGTTTGGAATATCTTCAATCCACTTCCCGCCTGTGAAAATTAACATTGCACCTCTAACAATTCCTAACATGCCTAATGTCATAATAATGGCTGGTACCCGAAACTTCGCAACTCCAATACCATTTACGAAACCGATAATGGCCCCAAGTATAATAGCTACAAATATCGACAAGAATGCACTATCCCCATTCGTTAACATCATTCCGCAAACTACTGCACTTAACCCCATGCTTGAACCAACTGATACATCTATATTTTTCGTAAATAAGACGAACGATTGGCCAATTGCTAGCACGACTAAAATAACGCTAGATTTCATCATTAAAGATAATGAATCAAATTGAATAAAACTAGGGTTTATCATTCCTACAATAGCTATATACATTAGTAGTAACAGTATGATAGACGTTTCATGCATTTTTAACATACGTTTCATTTCGCTACACCTCCGTTTGCAAGGCGTGTAACTTCATTCACACTCAGTTGTTCTTTTTCCATATGAGAAACAAATCGTCCATTTCTCATTACATATACACGGTTTACTAATTGAACAATTTCTTCAACATCTGAAGAGATTAATAAAATTGCAAGTCCTTCCCTTTTCATTTTTTCTATCGTCTCATACACTTCAAGCCTTGCTTTCGCATCAATTCCGCGAGTCGGTTCATCAAGAATAATAATTTTCGGATTACATGCGAGATACTTCGCAAGTACGACTTTTTGCTGATTTCCTCCCGATAAAGATGCGAGTTCTTCATTCATATTCTGTACAACAATTCGGAATTGTTCTATAAAAAAATTAACTAAAGCGCTTTCTTTTTCTTGATTTATAAAAAAGCGATTATTTTGCTGTAAACTTGCTGCTGCAATATTTTCTTTAACAGAAGCAATTGAGAAAATTCCATTCCTCGCCCTATCCTCTGGCACATAAACTAGTCCTTCGTCTAGCCTTTTATGCAAAGAACACGTATCAATTGATTTTCCATCTAATAAGATAGACCCTGATTTTATAGTTTTCAATCCAAATATCGCTTCTGCTAATTCCGTTCTGCCAGATCCTATAATGCCAGCAACACCTACAACCTCTCCCGCATGTACAGTGAATGATATATTTTTGAATGCGTGACCATTTATATCAACCACTTCTAATATTTTTTTCGTCCTTGCTGTCTCTTGAACTACTTCTATTTTCTCTTTCTGTTTATATCCTTTTGGCAATAGTCCCTCCATTAGCATGTCATATGTATAGTCACATACATCACCTTGGCTTACAATCATTCCATCACGTAGTATTGCTACTTTGTTGGCAATTTCAAAGATTTCTGGAAAACGATGCGTAATATAAATCATCCCAATTCCTTTTTCTTGTAAACTTTTCATCAACACAAAAAGACTCTTAATTTCGTGTGTTGTTAATGTCGATGTTGGCTCATCTAGAATAAGAATCTCAGCTTCTCTTATTAATCCTCTAACGATTTCTACTAACTGTTGCTGCGCAATGGATAATGATGCTCCTAACTCATAAAGGTCAATATCCCACCCTAGACTGTTAATCAATTGCTGAATCTGTACTCTTAGTTTCTTTTTCTTTTCTTTTAACCCGATACATATATTTTCTTCAATAGTCATATGCGGAAAAATGAGTGGTTCTTGCGGTATTAAATAAATACCTTTTCTATGTGCTTCTGACGGATTTGAAAACTGTTGCTTCATTCCTTTTACATACATCTCTCCATCATCATACGAATATAACCCCGTTAATATTTTCATTAATGTTGATTTCCCGGCGCCATTCCCCCCCACTAAAGCGTATATATCTCCACGCTCTACTTGTAAGTTCACTTCTTTTAATACAAGTTGATTTAAAAACGCCTTACTCATTTTCTTTATTTGTAATAAAGGTACGTTCTCCACATGATGTCACCTGCCTTTATCCAGAACATTTTTTGAGAAAATGATTATTTGTTCTACTTGTTTTGTAGCATTGTATATTCCTTTTTTTATATCTAGAACACTTTTTTCAATGTACTATTAATCGTTTCAACTGGAATAAACAAAATATGTGACACATATGTTTAAGCATTGGTCAATTGTTGAAAGGGATGAAGAGTATGTCACAGCTGAACTTTGAAGAAAATTTATTAACTAAAGTAGCTTGGTACTATTATAAAGATCAATTAACACAACAAGAGATTGCTTCACTTCTTCATATTTCAAGAAATAAAGTCGTCCGGTTATTAGATAAGGCACGCAGTGAAGGTATCGTTACATTTCACGTAAAAGGGACCGGTTTGCATTGCTTGAGCATTGAACGTGACTTAATGAAAAAGTTCCACTTGAAAGATGCCTTTATTATCCCTACTCCAATAGCCAATTATGCTACTTCTCTCGGAAAAGCCGCTGCACAATATTTAGAGACTCATCTCCAACAAGGTGATTTACTCGGCATCGGCTGGGGTGAAACAATAAGTAAAATGCTAGAAAACATTCATTTTGAAAGTTCTATTAATCTTTCATTCGTAACGCTAACAGGGGGAGTAAACCACTATCTTCCAAGAAAACAAAACTATTTACACTACATGCAAGGTGATCTTCACATTATTCCTACTCCTTTTCTAGCATCTTCTACTGAAATGGCACAAAGTATTTTATCAGAACCAAGTGTGAAAGATATGCTTCATGTCGCTTCACTTGCACATACAGCAGTTGTCGGTATTGGCGGGTTATCTCAAGACGCTACGATTGTAAAAGAAGAAAAATTAACGCTACGTGAAATGACATATATTCGAAGTCAAAATGGGGCGGGCGATATTTTAGGACAGTTTTATAATACGAATGGTGAGTTATTAGAGCTCTCGCATCATAATCGTCTAATTGGCACACCACTTACGATTCTTCGCAGTATGAAGCATGTCATTGGTGTGGCTGGAGGTACTCAAAAGATAGATGCCATTTATGGGGCTTTAAAAGGGAGATTTATTCATACATTAATTACTGATGAAGAAACTGCGCTCTCCTTATTAAGAAAGGAAGGTGATTCTTAATGTCTACTTTATTAGCTTTCGATGCTGGTACAGGAAGCATACGAGCTGTTCTCTTTGATTTACATGGCAATCAAATTGCAGTAAGCCAAAAAGAATGGGTTCATAAAACTGATCCTCGTTACCCCGGTTCTATGAATTTTGATGTAAAAGAAAACTGGCAACTTGTACAACAGTGTACGAAAGAAGTTCTGCAAAAAAGTAATATACCTCCCTCTTCTATTCAAGCTATTAGCGCTACAAGTATGCGAGAAGGTTTTGTTTTATATGATAAAAATGGGCAAGAAATATGGGCATGTGCAAATGTTGATGGCCGTGCATCCGCTGAAGTTAGTGAGCTAAAAGAAATCCGCTCACATCTTGAAGAAGATTTATACAGAAAATCTGGGCAAACTTTTTCATTGAGTGCTTTACCACGTCTACTTTGGATTAAAAAACATGAACCAGACGTCTACAACAATATTCACTCCTTTACGATGTTAAATGATTGGATTTTGTATAAATTAAGCGGCGTACTGCAAATCGACCCTTCCAACGGTTGTACGTCCGGAATCTTTGATTTACAAAATAGAAATTGGGATAACGATGTCGCTAAAGAATGTGGTATAACGTTGCCATTTTCACCAAAAGTAAATGAAGCTGGCACTGTGATTGGTAATGTTACAAAAGAGTGTGCAGCACTAACTGGTTTACTTGAAGGAATTCCTGTCGTCGCTGGCGGCGGTGATGCTCAAATGGCAGCACTCGGGACTGGAGTCGTAAAGCCAAATCAAACTTTAATATGCGGCGGCAGCTTTTGGCAACAGGAAGTGAATATTACAGAGTCAACAATGGATCCAAATGCTGCAATTCGAGTAAATTGTCACGTCGTTCCGAACCTTTGGCAATATGAAACGATTGCCTTTTTCCCTGGCCTCGTTATGCGTTGGTTTCGAGACGCTTTTTGCCAAGAAGAAAAAAAGTTCGCTGAAAAACTCGGTGTAGACGCTTATGAATTATTAGAAGAACAAGCGAAAGACGTACCTGTAGGTTCATATGGTATTATCCCTACTTTTTCAAACGTTATGAACTACATTTCTTGGCGTCATGCCGCACCTTCATTCTTAAATTTAAGTTTAGACGCTGACAAATGCGGAAAAAAGGAAATGTTCCGTGCTATTGAAGAAAATGCGGCCTTCGTTACACTTGGAAACTTAAAACTAATTGAAAATCTTACTGGTACATTCCCTTCTGAAGTTGTTTTTGCTGGCGGTGCGGCTAAAGGGAAACTATGGCCACAAATTCTATCAGACGTACTCGGCATACCTGTAAAAGTACCAGTTGTGAAAGAAGCAGCTGCTTTAGGAACTGCGATTGCTGCTGGAGTTGGCGCTGGCATATATTCATCTATGGAAGAGACTGCCGAACAATTTGTACAGTGGGAAAATACATTTGAACCAATCACTGAAAATCACGAGCTATACAAGGAATTCTATGAAACATGGAAAACCGTGTATAGCAGTCAGCTCGCTTTAGCTGACAAAGGACTTACAACACATATGTGGATTGCACCTGGTGCACTGTAACTCATTTACATAAAGGAGTGAACTGTATGTTAAAAGCGAATGAAAATGATTTCTCCTATCGCTTCGGTGATAACGGGCCGAAATATTTAATACAAGGCCCGAATATTGATCTTGGTCTTGTTGTCATTCAGCCTGGGCAAGAGTTTCAAAATCACTATCATACAACGTGTGAAGAAGTTTTTTATGCGTTAGAAGGTGAAATAGACTTCTATGTAAATAACGAAAGAGTTCCGATTAAACAAGGTGATGTCCTGCAAGTTCGCCCTCATGAATCTCACTATCTGATTAACCATTCTGATAAACCTTTTAAAGCTGTTTTTATAAAGTCACCACATTTACCAAATAAAGATACGGTACAAACGGAAAATCCAACATTAACGAAGGAGTGATTTCGAATGACTTGGGGATTTAAAAATCGATTAAATACAATTTTACCTGATGGTAGAGCGGTTATGTTAGCAATAGATCACGGATATTTCTTAGGACCAATTCACGGACTAGAACAACCACTTGAAACAGTAAAAAACTTACTTCCTTATACAGACTCCCTCTTTTTAACGCGCGGTGTACTTAGCTCCTGTATTCCTGAAAACTGCAGTACACCGATGGTTATGCGTGTATCTGGCGGCGCTACTGTCGTCGGTAAAGATTTAGCGAATGAAACAATTGTTACACCTGTAAAAGAAGCAGTGAAGCAAAACGCAATTGGCGTTGGCGTTTCTGTTTTTGTCGGATCAGACTATGAAACACAAACTGTTTCGAATCTCGCAAATGTAGTTTCTGAAGCTCACGATTACGGCCTACCAGTACTCGGTATTACCGCAGTCGCAAAGGAATTACAAAAACGTGAAGCTCGCTTTCTAGCACTTGCTTCCCGCGTATGTGTTGAAATGGGTGCTGATATTATTAAAACGTATTACTGCGAAGGATTCGAAAAAATAACGAGCACATGCCCTGCCCCAGTTGTCATCGCGGGTGGCCCAAAACTAGATTCAATCGAAGACGCATTAAACATTACGTACAATGCACTGCAAGAAGGCGCGATCGGAGTAGACATGGGCCGAAACATATGGCAATCTGAGCACCCAGCTGCGATGATTCAAGCAATACATGGTATTGTGAAGAATAGATTGAATGTGAAAGAGGCGCTTGAACTTTATGATGATGTGAAGAATTAATGTAAAAAGACAGACTATTTATTAGTCTGTCTTTTTTGTTAAAATAAAGTAAAGGAGGAATGATTATGCGAAGAATGACTTTCGAACGTCCTACCGATCATTACGATGAACGCTTATACTCTATTGATGAAAAAATTTGCGCCCTATTAAAAGAACGAAAAGAACTTTCAGGTGATGACCCAGGTTTTCCACATGATGAAGCGATTTATAAATGGGCTAAGCAATACGAATGTTATCCAGACTATCTAAACTCATTATTCTCTTCCATGATGGATGAAGAAGAATTTAAACCTCGCGTTGAACCAACTGGCTTCAAAAAACATGTACCTGTTTTTAAAACTTATGAACATAATGGCGTCATGTATACTGTAACTTTTATTCGGCAATATGCAAATGCTAGTGTAGTTTATTTATATAGCGATTGGGATTCCACGGATGAAGATTTTATTGAAAATAAGCCTCATAGTTTCTTCCAATTATCAATAGATGATACATACGATTGCTGGTCAGAAGGTGGTGGTGGCACCGATGGACATATGAATCATCAATTCGTTATATCTCCTGTCCTTCCTGATAATTTGTCTGGAATAAGCTTACGATTTAAAGAACTCAGTATCCCGTTTAGGAAAGATCAAGCTGTGCTTGAATTTGAAATTCAGATAGACAAATAAGGTGAGACTATAATCAATCCACAAATAGTAAGATAAATAAGGTAATAAAATAAACAAGCCCCTTTCCAAACTGGATAAGGGGCTAAATATACACCTTCAAATGATTACTCTTGATGATTACTATTAAGCTTTGAAATTTTCTTACCTTCTCTATAATTAAGACAAGACACTTCAATTAATAAGCCATTAAATACTGTAAAATAAAAACCATAACTACTACCTCGCATCGAATAAGGTTCCTTATCTATTTCAATGCCGCCTGCTACTAAACGATTATACGCTTGATCCACTTCATTTGTAGTTTCCACTAAAAAACCAATATGAAAAGCTTCCGGATACGTAACTTCCTTATTCCCTTTAAATGCTTTTGGATCACTTAGCACAAGTATAAATCCACTCTCATCACTCATAACTACAAGTGCTTTCCCTTTTTGTTCCAAAAATTGAAAATCAAAAAATGTTTCAAAGAAATGTCTCGCTTCTGATAAGTCATCAACACATAAATTTACATGATTCAGCTTCATGTACTCATCTCCTTTTAAACAGAAGGGATATAGACTCATTTTCATAACCCTTAAATATGTAAGGCAAGATATTCAAGCGTTCCATCTAAGACTATGCTTTATAAGTCTAATATTTTTTTCTATATCCTAGAACATTTTTTTAATGAATGAAAGATTTCCTATCATTTACATCCCCCCAGTAATAAAAAAGAGGATACATGTTTGCTTCTACAACATGTATCCTCTGCTTGTATATTAAGACTGCTGATAAGCCGATTTCGACGATTTCACATAATAAACTGCGTGATCCACATTAATAATATGATCTGGTTTTGGTTTACCACGGCCTGCTCTATGTCCAGCTAAGTGTTCTTCACTTGTTTCCCAGTTTTTCCATGCTTCTTCAGATTCCCAGCGAATCATTACGACAACTTCTTCGTCGCCGCGTCTTACTTTTTTCACGAGAACACTTAAATCGATAAAGCCTTCAAATTTTTCAATAATACCTTCTCCAGTGAAACGTTCTACAACTATATTTGATGTACCTTCTTTTACTGTAAATGTTTTCGTTTCGATAAACATATATCCCACTCCCTCTTTGTAATACGAATACTAGTATGCTTCTATTATAATTGATTATGATAATTATTTTCAATTGTAAAGTTTTAATTTTTTGAATTATGCTGATTTCTTTTCTATCGCCTCATCTAAAAATTTGAAATACGGAAGTAACATTCCTATTAAAGAGGTAACACATATAATTGCACCGATGATTACATATAGTGCTCTTACTCCCCACATTTCACTCAATATTCCCCCTACTAACACACCTAATGGCATAGCGGATCGTATAAAAAATAAACGCACTGAAAATACTTGTCCTATCATATTATTTTGGACGGTTTGTTGGCATATTGTCGTGTTATGAACATTGAAAAATGCAATACAAATCCCTGCTATTACTTCAATTATTATTGCAATGATAATACTATGATTGAACCCTAGCGAAATGTATGTGAGTCCCCCTATAAACAATCCTCCAAGCATAAGTATACGCCGGCTTTTATATGTTACTTTTCCGACTAATACTGAGCCAATTACGTAGCCAAGTGGAAAACCTGCCATGAAATAGCCGAACTCTGCATATCCCGCTGACAGCTCATCTTTTATATATGGAAGATTTGTAACCATCGTTACCCCTACTCCAAACTGTACGAAAGTAAGAAATATACCGAGCCAAACGATGATTGGTTTTGTAAAAAAATATGTAAAACCTTGAAGGAATTGTTCTAGCCACGTTTTTCGTATATCTGTTGTAGTTCTCCTTTCTTCTATATAAAGTAAGAAAGCACCACTAACAAATAGACAAATACATACGAAAGATAATGTAAGTTCTGTTCCAATGAAATGAATTACTACTCCACCTAATACTGGTGCAAGAAACATCATGAGACGAGTCATTCCATCAATATACGCATTTGCGTCTTGAAGTTGTTCTTTACTTACAATGCTCGGTGTAATTGCCTGACTCGCAGGTGTATAAAGAGGTGTAATAAGTCCCACTACAATTTGAACAACATAAATATGCCAAACTTCTATACTACCTGTAACTAGCATCATCAAAGGTAATAAGAATACGGATGATCGTATCCATTGTGAAAAAATCATAATCCACTTTCGGCTCCATTTATCAATAAATGGGCCACTTATTAATTGCAGTATGAGTGATGGGATGAAATATAATAGCCACATACTACTTAAAGCCATTTCCGATCCTGTTAACTCATATACTAGAATTGAATTACATAACGTTCCGAAAGCCCCTCCTAATTCTGAGATTGCACTACCAATCCACATAAAAAAGAAAGAACGATTTTTCAATACACTCTTCACTATAGCTCACCAACTTTTCTCTTAAATTCCTCCCTTTATGTACATTCTCGTTGTAAATTATCTATTTAAAAATACATCTAATTCTTTCGCTAACGACTGCACTGCTTTCTTCCTTAATACATACTTTCCGTCATGTATATCAACTAACTTCGCTGCACGTAACAATTTCAAATGATGGTGTACTGTCGATTTACCAAGCTGCAATCTTTCCGTTATTTCCTGTAATGTACGTTCTTTTTCAAACAACATTTTTATAATTCGCAATCTCGCCTCATCCCCAAGAGCCTTATGTTTTTGAACTAAAAAATAATTCGGCTCATACGGATCTTCGGGATGAATGCTTTCATTCGCAACTGGATAATGAAATACTTTCGTATCTTCAATATCTGCTTCAATATTCCACGGTCTGTACGTCATTTGCGGAATAAGAAGTACGTGATGAACACTTGGCTCTGGCATATAGTTCACTCCGCCAGTCGCCCACTCGACAAACTCTTCCGGTTTCATCTTTTTATTCATTTCATTTTTTGCTTCATAATCTCGTTTTAATATAGAAAGTATTTCTTCTTCCTCTTTCTTAATTATGCTCTCATACCAACCTGTCATTACAGTGATTAAATGAGATTTCAGCACTTGTACATCTACATCACATATAAAGCTAATATAAGTAGAAAAAAACGTATGATCCTGCGTTAATTCCTTTAGTTCATGTATTGCAGTTACATCTCTACTTGCGGCTAAACGTCTTTTCTCTTCATACTTCTCCCCTAAAAACGGTAAACATATAAATTTCAAATCTTCTTCTGAAAGTAAATCAATTTTAAAATTAAACTGCGATAAATCTTGAAAATCCTCTTCATACAATAACTGAAGCAATGCTTTCCACGTATTATGTTCTTCTACAAACTGCAAGTGTTCTTCCATCTCATCTGTTAATGATTGTCTAATTCCTTTCCATTCACTTTCAGTCTTTTCAAGAGTATCAATTAACCTTTTATGAGTAATTGCTGCAATGCCAAGTGCACATTCGAAAAGTATCGAATATTTCACCTGAACGTTGTATGTTTCCCTCTTTTTACTCTTTATGTGATAGACCTCCATTTTTATCTCCTCCTTGTTTGCTATGTATTAAATTCTATTTTTATCGAATTTATCCTTCTATATTTTTGGAATTTACAAAAATATAAATTAAACCACATTCATTCTAAATTAAGAAGAATAAGAGCTTTTTTATATACAAATAATAAAGCTCAAGGAGTGGTTGACATGCATTTCATATTAAATATGTTAGGGATTTTCGTTGTCATATTAATCGTTTTCTTATGTTCGCCTAATAAAAAACATATAAAATGGAGACCAATTGTAATTCTCATCATATTGGAGCTTTTTATTACGTGGTTTATGTTAGGCACGAAACTCGGCAGTATTATCATTAATAAAATTGCGTCATTTTTCAGTTGGCTACTGGCATGCGCGAACGAAGGTATTCGCTTTGCATTTCCTTCCGCTATGGACAGTCCACACATTGATTTCTTCTTTAGTGCATTACTTCCTATCATTTTTGTTATTACTTTTTTCGATATTCTATCTTATTTCGGAATCTTAACTTGGATTATTGATAAAGTAGGTGCAGTTATTTCAAAGATTTCTCGTTTGCCAAAGTTAGAAAGTTTCTTTTCCATTCAAATGATGTTTTTAGGGAACACCGAAGCACTTGCAGTTGTTCGTGATCAATTATCTGTTTTAAAAGAAAATCGTTTGTTGACTTTTGGAATTATGAGTATGAGTAGCGTTAGCGGATCCATTCTTGGCGCTTATTTATCAATGGTTCCAGCAACGTATATTTTCAGTGCCATACCTTTAAATTGTATCAATGCATTAATTTTAGCCAATGTTTTAAACCCTGTAGAAGTTACGAAAGAAGAAGATGTCGTATATACACCTTCAAAGCATGAAAAAAAGGATTTCTTTTCTACTATTTCAAACAGTATGTTAGTTGGAATGAATATGGTTATCGTTATTTTAGCCATGGTAATTGGATATGTAGCTTTAACAGCATGTTTAAATGGGATTTTAGGCTTTTTTGTAACGGGGTTAACAATTCAAAAAATCTTCTCCATTATCTTTAGTCCTTTTGCATTTTTACTTGGTTTATCAGGCAGTGATGCTATGTATGTAGCTGAACTAATGGGGATCAAAATAACGACGAATGAATTTGTTGCAATGATGGATTTAAAATCAAACTTAAAGTCGCTACAACCGCATACGGTTGCGGTTGCAACAACATTTCTAGCTTCTTTTGCTAACTTTAGTACAGTAGGTATGATTTACGGAACTTACAATTCATTATTTGGCGGAGAAAAATCATCAGTCATCGGTAAAAATGTTTGGAAGCTTCTTGTAAGCGGGATGGCTGTTTCTTTATTAAGTGCTATGCTCGTTGGGCTATTTGTATGGTAAATAATTATTAAAATAAAAGACACCCAAGCCAATTGAGTGTCTTTTATTATTATTTTCGAATTTGTCCATTTCCACGAATTACATATTTTGTGGAAGTTAATGCCGGAAGCCCCATTGGTCCTCTTACGTGTAACTTTTGCGTACTAATACCAATTTCCGCTCCGAATCCAAATTCGGATCCATCTGTAAAACGAGTCGATGCATTATGATAAAGTGCCGCGGCATCTACAGAGGTGAAAAATTTGCTGACATTTTCCTCGTTTTCAGTAATAATCGCTTCAGAATGCATAGATCCATACGTATTTATATGATGAATCGCTTCTTCAACAGTGGAAACCACTTTCACTGCTAGTGTGAGAGATAAAAACTCTGTTTCCCAGTCTTCTTCTGTCGCAAGTAAGATAGAAGGATCAATCGCCACTGCTTTATTATCACCACGTAGCTCCACTCCTCTTTCCTTCAATGAAGAAAACAACTCGCTACCATATTGCTCTGCCCAATTCTCATGAAGTACAATCGTCTCAATTGCATTACATACAGATGGACGCTGTGTTTTTGCATTAATAATAATATTAAACGCCATTTGTTTATCTGCTGTTTCATCAATGAATATATGACAATTTCCCGCACCTGTTTCAAGTACTGGAACAGACGCTTCTCTCACTACTGTATCAATTAATTGTTTACCGCCTCTTGGTATAAGAACATCCAAGTACTCGTTCAATGTAAACAACTGTTTTGCACTATCTCTCGTTGTATCTTCTATGAGCTGTACACTTTCTGAAGACAAGCTAGTTTGCTTAAGCGCACGGTGAATCACGCTAACGATGGCTTTGTTAGAATGGATAGCAGAAGAACTACCACGCAGTATTACTGCGTTTCCTGTTTTTAAACAAATTGTAGCAGCATCTACTGTCACATTCGGCCTCGCCTCGTATATCATTCCGACAACACCAAGTGGTACGCGCATCTCCTGAATAGATAGTCCATTTGGTCGTTCCCATGCACTTACACATTCTCCAACAGGATCACGTAAATCAATTAACTGCTTAATACCTTCAGCCATATCAAGAATGCGCTGTTCATTTAGCATAAGACGATCAAGGAGAGAATCGGAAAATCCTTTCTCCTTACCTTCTTCAATATCCCGTTTGTTTTCTTCTAAAATATAAGCTGTTTCTACTATTAACTGATTAGCAATTGCAGCAAGTGCTTCATTTTTTTGACCTGTAGTTTTAAGCACAAGTTCTCTAGCAACCTCTTTTGCTTTTATCCCCTTTGCCAACACTTCATTCATTTTTATTTCCTCCTTTTTAAAGTGAAACCCAATGATCCCTATGGATGACTTCATAACTATGTCTCTTGCCTCTTGACTGAATATCTTGGCTTTGCATACCTTTTACATCTCTTAGTTCCTCTGCACTATATGTGCATTGTCCTTTTCCTATTACGCGCCCTTGTTGCGTTACAACCTCTACCACTTCACCCACTTGGAAAAATCCTGATACATTCGTAACACCAGCTGGAAGTAAACTCTTTCCATGCTGAATGATGGCAGTTGCCGCCCCAGCATCTACTTCAATTTGTCCGCTAACAAGCGAATGCAAGGCAATCCATTGCTTGTTCATCTTCATTTCTTTTTGAGGAGCATAGCCGACATACGTTCCATCCCCCTTACCCTTCAAAACATCTATAAACTTTTCCTGTCCACGTCCTGTTCCGATAAATACACTCACACCAAGAGAGAGTGCTGTCTTTGCAGCATCGATTTTTGATTTCATACCGCCAGTCCCAAGTTTTGAGCCAGCATCTCCTGCAAGAGAAGAAATTTCTTCCGTAACTTCAGGAAGAAAATAATATTTTTTTGCATCCGCATTTTTCTGAGGATTTTTGTCATATAACCCGTTCACATCCGTAAAGATCATAAGCATATCCGCCGAAACAAGCCCGCTTACTAAAGCTGACAGCATATCATTATCACCGAACGTCAGCTCCTCTAAAGAGATGGAATCATTTTCATTAATGATTGGCAGAGCGGAGCGGTTTAGTAACTCTCCTAAAGTAGCGTAAGCATTACTATATTGTTCTTTTCTAGAAAAATCACTTCTCGTCAGTAAAAGTTGCGCAGTAACGATGCCATATTTACGGAATTCCTCCGTGTACGCCTGCATTAACAAACTTTGCCCGACAGCTGCTGCAGCCTGTTTCCCTTTAATCGTTACAGGTCTGCTAGGATATCCTAGCGCTGAAAAACCTGCAGCGACGGCTCCAGATGTAATTAACACAACCTCGTGCCCATCTTCTTTCAACCGAGCCAATGCGGCAACGTGATCTGAAAGCTGTTCTGTAGAGATGCCTCCATGACTATCTGCCAAGGAACTACTTCCAATCTTTACAACAATTCGTTGTTTTTTCACTTTTTTATCCCCCAAGTCTAAAATCAAAGTTTTTATAATTTACACTTCATCCACTTTGCAACTATATCTATTCTCATCAATGCAGTACTGAAGTATTTAAGAGCAAAATAAAAATGACCGCTTCGCCCTTAATAAAATAAAAAGGACGAAACGGTCATTGTTCCGCGGTACCACCTTAATTGATATACATAGATATCCACTTGGTGCCCATAACGCAGGCGAACGCCTAAACTTTCATTTAAGACTCAGGGATAGGTTCGATACATTCTATACGAGGAATCTTTCAGCCGGTGAATTCCACTCTCTTTCGCAAGAAGACATATGTACTAATTCCCTTCAACGATTTTCGATCTAATTTTTTTATATTATGCGATATAGTTCGATTCGGTGTCAAGAGATATTTTTAAAAATAAATAGAGCCACAAGTTACTTGTATGAAATTATTGCCCTACTGAATGAAAATACAAATTGATATAAGTTTAACTCATATTCATAAACATAAAAACTTAAATTATAGTGTATATATTTACATAATGTCGAATATAATTAATTTTTATCTTTTAGTGTTGCAAAAAGGAATATATTCTCTTAGAATGTTTCTTTATATTGCACAGGGATGTTATTCTTATTCTAAGATAATAATATCAAACCGATATAATTGATTATAAAAGGAGCAAGATTGAGTTATTATGGATAAACAAATTGGATTCATCGGTTGCGGAAATATGGGAATGGCTATGATTGGCGGAATGATAAACAAAAATATAGTGTCTTCAAATCATATTATTTGTTCAGATTTAAACACTGCTAATTTAAAAAATGCTAGTGAAAAATATGGGCTAACTACAACTACCGACAACAATAAAGTAGCTAAAAATGCTGATATTTTAATTTTATCAATTAAACCAGACCTATACGCATCAATAATTAATGAAATAAAAGAAGTAATCAAAAACGATGCTATCATCATTACGATCGCTGCTGGGAAAAGTATTGAAAGTACTGAAAATGCCTTTAATCAAAAATTAAAGGTTGTAAGAGTAATGCCTAATACTCCTGCTCTTGTTGGAGAAGGAATGTCTGCATTATGCCCTAATGAAATGGTGACAGAAAAAGATTTAGAAGATGTACTAAACATTTTCAATAGTTTTGGTCAAACAGAGATCGTAAGTGAAAAATTAATGGATGTTGTCACATCCGTAAGTGGTTCTTCACCAGCTTATGTATATATGATTATAGAAGCGATGGCAGATGCTGCTGTACTAGATGGTATGCCAAGAAATCAAGCATATAAATTCGCTGCTCAAGCTGTGTTAGGCTCTGCAAAAATGGTACTAGAAACAGGAATACATCCAGGTGAATTGAAAGATATGGTTTGTTCTCCTGGCGGAACGACAATAGAAGCTGTAGCGACATTAGAGGAAAAAGGATTACGAACAGCGATTATTTCAGCTATGCAACGTTGTACGCAAAAGTCTGTTGAACTATCTGGTCAAACTAAAAAGTAAAACTATAAAAGAGATTACGTCAGCTATGAATTCACATGAATTTAATTAAAAATTCACTACATGATAAACGGCCAAACTCATATATAATTGAGCTTGGCTGTTTCGGTTTTTAATTATATTAAAATAATTTAATTCGAATCTTCTTTAAAGGCTCTGTTTTATCCCTTACCTATTCCCTACTATGATTGTGTAATTTTATTAGAAACTAATAATTTTTCAATGCATTTCGGTAACATATCTAATAGTGTTTCAAATGCGTAGTTTACATCTAGACGTTCTGTCCATTGATGTGCATCTTTTCCTACCGGCCCCATATTTAATACTGGAACATCAAACTCTTCTAATTCCTGAAGCGGAATTGAATAACCTTTATCCCATAATGGCATATTGTCTACAAGCGAACTCATTGAATCCAGTGGATACTGCAAGCCTACATAGCTTAAATCTGAAATCCCCCCAAAATAATTTTGGTTTTCAAATGTAATCTTATGATTGTAGTGTGCATACTTTTCCATTTCTACAACTACCTCTTTTATTAAAGGATTGTTGCGTGAACTCACAGCTGGATAGTACGGCGGAGCGAAGAAAAGTACAATCATCGGTGCCTTTTCTTTACATAAAATCGCTAATTTATCTACTAAATCAATCGTTACCGCACGATCATCTTTATCCTCTCTATTTTTTATAATATTAGATTGAATATGATTTATTTTTTCTTGTCCATGTTGCTCAATTGCATATGTGATAAGCTCTTCATAAGTTAATACATTTACTTTGAGATTAGGTGGTATAAATGGATTATATTTAGAAAAACGATATGCATGTTTTTCATACGACTCTTCTATTTTCTCTGCTACTTTCGTTACTTTTTGACGTAATAATGAAACTACATCTGTCATTGATTTTTCTAATAAAAACAAATTAAATAATGTAACTGCACGATGCGGAATTTGTACAGAATAATCCTCCTTTAAGTCCCTTTGAAGTAAGTTAGTTGGCGGAGGACTCGCTTCACCTTCTACAATATCACAAAGGTCTGTGTTTAACTCTAATTCTGCTGTTATTAATGAAGCCATATAACTCCCATTTAAGCCTGCAAAAGGTTCACCTACATGTGTCTCTTTTCCATAGCAAAGAAAACCAGGTAACACTTTACCAATAGAGCCAGTGTAAATATACTTATTTTGGTCACCAGGATGTCTTGAAAACATAGGCTCTGAGTTTAAGACCGTTTTATAATCTAAGTTATGCTCTCTAGCTAAATCTAACAGTCTTGGAACAGCGGCCCTCATCCCTACAGAATTCACTTCTTCATCTGGTACAGCCAATAAAAGAACATTCCCATCGAATCTTCCTTCACATGCTTGTTCAATCATTGCCATTTGTAATGCAAGGCCGCATTTCATATCCATTGTTCCCCTACCAAACAGCCATTCTCCATGCTCTATATCTTCACGTACATGGTCTGGAAGTTCATCTTTATGAGAATAAAACATAGATGTTAACTTTTTAGGATTAAATGCATCTTCTTTCCACACTCCGTAATCTTGTACATCTACAACATCAAAGTGACTTACTAGAATTACAGTATTTTTTGTACTATCGCTTTTCTTTACTAGTGCTGTAACAAAATATCGTCCGTCCCCTGTCGGATTTTTTTGTAAATGCTGCGGGTTTTCTTTGAAATACTGTAATTCAGATAATTGTTCCACAACAAAGTCTGGCAATATTACTTCAGCTTCTGAACCGGTAATACTAGGAATTTCAACAAGACTGCTTAATAATTGAATCAATTGTTCTTTTGATTGCCACTTTGACATATAAATCCCCCTATTTTTCCGCATTATGAAAACAAATTCCATTATATGAATAAAAAATGACGACAGCTATCAAAATTATAGTTCTGATGTACTGCCGATTTTTATTGATATTTCATGAGCTGCTTGTTTTACCTTGCTAATAAGAAAAGATAGTCGATCATCATTAATACGATGACTAATTAACCCAACACTTAATGCTCCTACTACTTTATGATTAAATCCGATAATAGGTGCAGCTACTGAAGCTGTCCCTTCTGTTTTTTCACCATAACTGACAGCATATCCTTCATTTTTTATTTGCTTTATTTGATTAAGAAGAATTTGCTTTTGTTCTGGTAATGAAGAAAGTAAATTTTCTACAATATGTTCCATTTCATTCGTTTTCATATTGGCAAGCATCGTTTTATTTGCGGCACCAATTGAAAGTGGAATTTGTTCCCCTAGATTATCGATAACTCGAATTTTTAAAGGACTATCAATTCTTTCAATGATAATAGAATGTGTTCCGTTTGGAATATTTAAATAGACACTTTCCTCCACTTCAGCAGCCAAACGTTTCATCACTTCTCTTGCAACAGATCTGTAGTCTACCTTCTCCAATTGACGTAACCCTATTTCCATCCACATTGGTCCAATTTTGTACTGTTTTGTCTCTGAAATTTGTGTAACTAACCCATGCTCCATTAAAGAGTTAAGTAATCTATGTACTGTACTAACCGGGAGATGTGTTCCATCAGCTATATCAGAAATAGCCCAATACTCTTTTTCATTTGTAGAATTCAATAATTTAATAATACTTATCGCTCGATCAATGGACTGTACCATAACTCGCCTCAACTTTACTCGTAATATGTTAGTATGCTTAATTAACTATCAATTTAGCAAACATTCGAAATGAAATCAATCTATTTATTTAATTTTCTAACAATAAAAACATATCACTAACAAAGAATTGAAAACGCAAACAAAAAAATATTGACTTTTCTTTTTAATTATCTGAAAATTATAACAAGATTTCACATCACGGAATACATTCCATAATACGGAAAAACACCAAACTTTATTCTATCAACTATGAAAGTGAGGAAAACAATGGCGCAAGTAAGCAATACAAACAATGAATTAAAACGGACGATGAAAAGTAGACACTTATTCATGATTGCACTCGGTGGTGTGATTGGAACGGGGTTATTTAACGGATCTGGCTTTATTATAAGTCAAGCTGGACCTGGCGGATCCGTACTTGCCTTTATGGCCGGTGGATTATTAATGTATTTCGTTATGCTATGTCTTGGTGAACTTGCTGTAGCCATGCCTGTTTCAGGTTCTTTCCAGGAATATGCCACTAAGTTCATCAATCCTGCAACTGGCTTTACAATCGGATGGTTGTATTGGTTAAGCTGGGCGAATACGACCGGTCTTGAATTTACAACTGCCGGCATTACAATGCAGCGCTGGTTTCCTGATATTCCTGTTTGGGTTTGGTGTTTAATATTTGGCGTTACAATCTTCACTATTAACGCATTATCTGCTCGTAGTTATGCAGAAACAGAATTTTGGTTTTCAAGTATAAAAGTATCTGCCATTATCGCTTTCATTATTCTTGGCGGCGCCGCTATGTTCGGTTTTATTGATTTAAAAGGTGACGAACCCGCTCCGCTATTATCAAATTTCGTAAATCATGGTGGTTTATTCCCAAATGGACTTGCCGCTATTCTTTTAACAATGGTTACAGTCAACTATTCCTTCCAAGGTACAGAACTTGTTGGAATCGCAGCAGGTGAAAGTGAAGATCCAGCAAAAACTTTACCTCGTTCTATTAGAAATATTATATGGCGCACAATGTTTTTCTTCGTCTTAGCAATCTTTGTTCTTGTTGCTTTAATTCCTTGGGAAGAAGCTGGATTAACAAAGAGCCCATTCGTTGCTGTTTTTGATAATATCGGTATTCCATATGCAGCTGATATTATGAACTTTGTTATTCTTACTGCTGTTCTTTCTGTTGCAAACTCAGGACTATACGCTGCTACTCGAATGCTTTGGTCTTTATCAAAAAACGAAATGGCTCCAGCCTTTTTAAAGAAATTATCATCACGTGGGATTCCTCTCAACGCTTTAATCATGACGATAGCTATTTCTGCTTTTTCTCTTTTGACAAGCGTAGTAGCTGCTGAAACGGTTTACTTATGGCTCATTTCAATTTCCGGAGTCATTACCATTATTGTTTGGATGTCAATTTGTGTTTCTCAATTCTTTTTCCGCAAACATTATTTAGCAGACGGTGGAAAATTAGAAGACTTAAAATTTAAAACACCACTTTATCCACTCGTACCAATTCTTGGTTTTGGATTGTATGGCATTATATTAATCAGTCTTATTTTTATCCCAGAACAACGACTTGGAATCTATTGCACTGTACCATTTATCATCTTTTGCTATACCTACTATCACTTTAAAGTTAAGAAAAGAATATCTACTAACACTCATAGTGAAAGTAAAATTAGCGAGACTTCGTAATATTTGACGATACATAAAAGACCACACATGGCGTTTCACTTCATGTGTGGTCTTTTATCGTTCCTTCTCTCATTTCCCCCTACTATTGAAAGAATTATTTATAACACTTTAAGTTCTGGATTGCTCAGGTGAACTTTGGGTTGAAAAATGAGCATTTCTATACCTTTCCCAAAATTTCAAGTTCTGCTAATGATGTTGTAGAAAGTGTTAATGTAGTAAATACTATAATACTAACAATTACTATTTTTACTATTCATAAGTTGATGATTCTGCTTACTATTACTGTTTTGTTTTGATATATTTAATATATATTTAAAGACAGACAGGAGTTAGATACGATGATAAAAGGTTTTGGAGGAATATTTTGGAGAACTAAGAATCTTGATGTTATAAAAAAATGGTACAGTGAAGTGTTGAAACTTGATATAGAAGATTGGAATGGAACTGTGATTAAACCCCAGTTAGGAAATGAGACCATCTTTTCTTTCTTTACAGAGAATGACAATTATTTTCCAAAAGAACAACAAGTGATGTTAAATTTCGAAGTACATAATCTAAACGAGACTATAAAGCATCTTGAGAATATTGGTGTACCTCTTGAGAAGAAAGAAGAAATCAGTGAATTTGGAAAGTTTATTTGGATTAAGGATCCTGAAGGTCGATTGATCGAACTTTGGGAGAAATAGTGGATTATACTTATTTACTATTAAGTTAACAGCTGCGTTAATACATCAAGGTAAATAAAAAAGGCGATTCCTTTAACTCCACAGGAAATCGATTTTTTTGTGGAGTTAAACTTCTTAGCTTTGTAAATCCTCATTTTTCAAATTCTACCCTATGGCCACCAACTTAAAAACATAAAAAACGCTATTCTTACGAAAAGAATAGCGTTTTTCATTATTTAAATATGATTTCATCTGAATTTAATAGATATATCCCCTCTCCTACAAAAGTAGTAGAGTGTTCATTTAAACACTTACTACCTCAGTGGGATTTATCACATTCCAATTTCAATATAATAGTAAATAGGTATATCGGATATAGATGTACATTACTAGGCTTATACATATTTCAACTTTAGAATTACATTCACTATTTAATTGGTAGTTACCAATAAAGAAAGGAATGATCATAATAATACAGAACATATACGAAACTCATTTACATGTAAGAAATTTAGAAAAGGCAATAAATTTCTATCAAAACAAGCTAGGATTAACATTAGCAAGAAAACTCTCCAAAAGAAGAGTGGCTTTCTTTTGGGTCGGAGAAAATAAACAACAAATGCTTGGACTATGGGAAGTAAATAATATCGAAGACTTTGAGCCGAGACATTTTGCTTTTGGTGTAAATTTAGAGTCTTTAATGACTTCTAAAGCGTGGTTAGAGGAACGTGGAATAAAAGTGATAGGAAGTCAAGGAAAAGGAAATCAAGAGCCAATTGTCCAAAGGTGGATGCCCGCTGCAAGTGTATACTTTCTAGATTGTGATGGAAATAAATTAGAATTCATTTCTATGTTACATGAGAATCCAGATGAATTAGAATATGCATCCTATTTAAGTGTATGGAATACGGAACACCAAGAAAAATGAATGAAATCTCCGTTCAAGTCTTTTCTTATTTTTAGATATAATGTTGTACTATCCCCATGCCCATCAACTTAAGAATTTAGAATTCCCCCCAAAAACGAAATTTCGTCACAAGTTGTCACAAAATTTCGTTTTTTAGGTAGTTTTATTTTCTTAGCTTGATTTCGATGAGCGGTACCCCATAAAGGCCCCTGATACATAATTGATGTTCTGCTATTTGTAGAAAACAATCCACTTATACCATTTTAACAAGAAGAAATATCTCGTCCATGTTGTAATATTGGCTTACGTTAAGCTTGTGAAAAAATCATATTCATGTATAATACAATTGATGTATGATACAATAGTTGTAGGAGGGTGACCTTTTTGAAAAGAGAAGATGCCTTAAAACTAAGAAAAGATATCAAGAAAATGATTATAATAACTGGGGTTTTTGAATCTCAAAATTTGCCCAATGGACCATTTGAAAAACCTTTACCAACTTCTCAAATGATGGCGTTAGAAGAACTAGAGGTGGAAAAATTAACTGTTTGGCAACTATCCAATAAACTTAGATTAGAGACTTCAACTGTAAGTAGATTGGTAGATAAATTAGTAAAAAAGGGGCTTATTTATCGTGAAGTAAATGAAAAAAATAGAAGAGAACTTTTTCTGCACCTCACAGAAAAAGGTCACATAACTGTTAATTGCTTAAGAGAGCAATCCATTACATTTTATCAAAGTATTCTCAATAATTTATCAGAATCAGAACAAAAAATAGTTGTGGATGGTTTTGAATTATTTATTGATTCTATTTCTAAGCCTTTTGATTAGAGTGAGGTAAGTCATAACATTTGGAGGATAAAATGAGTTTGCATTTTGAACGTCCTATTATTGAATTAAAAGAGAAATTTGATGAATTAAAGAAAATTATGAAAGAAAATAATGTAGATTTATCGTCAGAAATTCATGAATTAGAAAAACGTTTAAATAAAATGCAAGATAAAATTTATTCTAATATTACACCTTTTCAACGAGTTCAAATTGCAAGGCTACGTAACCGACCCACGACATTGGACTATATACCTTTATTGTTTACAAACTTTCTCGAACTTCATGGTGATCGATTATATGGTGATGATAAAGCAATGATAGGTGGTATTGCAAAATTTAAAGGAATGCCCGTTACGGTTATTGGTCATCAAAGAGGTAGAAATACAAAGGAAAGTATAGAAAGAAATTTTGGAATGGCACATCCAGAAGGTTATAGAAAAGCGCTAAGACTTATGAAACAAGCTGATAAATTTAATCGCCCTATTATTACATTTATTGATACAATAGGCGCCTATCCAGGGATAGGGTCTGAAGAACGTGGAATTTCTGAAGCGATAGCTCGAAATCTATTTGAAATGACTACACTTAAAGTGCCAATTGTTTGTATTGTAATTGGAGAGGCATCAAGTGGTGGAGCTCTTGGCATTAGTGTCGGTAACCATATCCATATGTTAGAGTATTCATGGTACTCGGTAATTTCGCCAGAAGGAGCAGCATCTATCCTATGGAAGGACGCTAAGTATGCTCCAGAAGCTGCTGAACATATGAAAATTTCAGCAAAAGATTTAAAACATTTAGGAATTATTGATGAAATCATTCCTGAAATTAAAGGTGGAGCACAAAATGATATACAATCACAGGCAAAAATGATTGAATCTGTAATCGAATCATCTCTAAAAAAATTGATACTATTATCCTCGGAAGAGCTTATACAACAGCGATATGAAAAGTATAGACAAATAGAGAATTATAAATGAAAGTATTTAAAGTCCGTATTACATTTCGGAGGATTATCACAAAAAATTCTAAATATTTTGTAAGTAACCTCTTAAACTGGGATATGCTGATACTATCACTCTACAAAAGATGTGTGATCGGTATGGAAAAGGATAATTTGTTCAAAATGGATCAACGTGGTGTGTACTATATACCGCGACTCAAATTAAACAATAGGATATATGTCAAAAATGAATTTCCTGAATACTTTCGAAACGGAACAATAAAAAAACAATATCAGTACATCAAAGTTGATTTAGAGCACATCATGGATACCTTAAAACCAGGACAGTCCTATGAAATAAAAGAAGCTTATTTTGGAAAGGATAAAAAACTATTCACTCGGGTGATTATGTATCGATTAACAGAAAAACAACTTCGTGAGCGTATGAAAAAACAAGTGTACACAGAAAGTACACTTTGTTTTCATTTTTAAGTTGATGGGCATGTGTACTCCCCCCTTTTGCTATTAATTTTCCGTTATGAACAGTTATCATAACGGAAAATTAATGACAACTCCATTTGTTAACATAATGTATTTACTGTCAACTTATATTTGTACTTACGTACAAGCAATTTTCTAATCTGCTTCAATTATAATTTAAATCATTTAATTTTTCTTCTTATCTGGCATCTACTCTTTAAACAAAAACTCCCCTTAAATCGAAAATGATTAAGGAGAGTTTTATATACGATGCAATTATAGTTCAGATTTCACCCGAACAGAAACATTATTTTTAATTATATTTTTGACATCTTTAAAGCTAACAAAATTGTTACTTTTCTCATCCCAAAGACGGAAACGGAGTGAACGCAAGCTTGTAGCAAGCGTAATCGTTGGTACATTTTTTAAAGGAAGCGTATTGTTGTGTGCCTCTTCTAATTTATAGTTAGGTACTCTTGGACTTAAATGGTGAACATGATGGAATCCAATATTACCCGTTAGAAATTGCAAAATTTTTGGAAGTTTATAAAAAGAACTTCCCTCCACTGCCGCTTTCACATATTCCCACTCTTTATCTTCTTCAAAATAAGAATCCTCGAATGTGTGCTGTACGTAAAACAACCAAATACCTATTGAACCTGCTATTAAAAATATAGAACCATGTACTAAAAGAAACGATTGCCATCCAATTGCCCAGCAAAGCATTCCTATAATAGCAACGATTAAAATATTCGTTAAATATGTGTTCATACGTTCTTTTTTTCTAGCACCTTTTCGGTTAAATCTATTTTTAAGCAGGAAAACATAAATCGGGCCTAACCCAAACATAACGAATGGATTGCGATATAAACGATATGCTAAACGGAGTCTAAATGGTGCTGCTACATATTCATCTACTGTAAGCGTCCAAATATCTCCTGTACCTCTTTTATCCAAATTACCACTCGTAGCGTGGTGAATAGAATGCTCATGCCCCCACTGATCAAATGGGAATAATGTTAAAACACCCATACACGTTCCAACTATTCTATTTGCACGTCGACTTTTAAAAAACGAATAATGGGTGCAATCATGAAAAATAATGAAAATCCTTGTCATAAATCCAGCGGCTAACAGTGCTGGAACTAATGTTAACCAATAAGAAACTGACAAACTTTTATAAGCAAGGTACCATAAAATAATAAATGGCACGATTGTGTTGATCAGTTGCCAAACACTTTTTTTAATCGTTGATTTTTCAAAAGGAGCAACTTGTTTTTTTAAATTTTTAGTATTTTCTAAGGTCATTGTTCTAATTCCTTTCCTTTTTGTTGCTAATTCATATTATAGCACACTATTAGTATCAGGTGTTAAAAGTAGCTATAATAAATATTTTATACTATAAAAATCTCTTTTTTCTTACTCATTACTTACAAATTTCTTACGTCCAAAATAGCTTCTATAATTGGACAGACGGAGCATTTTATATATCAAAGAAACTTCGAATTTTTCCAATAAGTACATAAAAAAACAGAGAGTTTTTTCACAAGAAGAAAAGAGCTACCATAAGTCAATTTCACCGACTTATGGCAGCTCCTCTTCTTTTTACCTTATTTTATCGATGAAGCCAAACTGCACCTGCAGACTTGTCTTCAGCTTGGCCTACCACTTCAAACTTCAGTCCTAATTTTGGTAACTTACGTCCTGCATCAGGAATAATGCTGTTGATGTATTGCTTAGAATCATCAAATTTCGCCACTCCTGGTAATCCTTTATTATCAAAGATACCGCGAGTTGGTGAATTTACTTTCCATGCTGGCGTTTGATCAAATGAGAATGCCGCATCGGCAATTTGATAACGCGTACTGCTCTTCACAGTAGGTTGTCCGTTTAATGTCCCTACAATTGCCTCTGGATGAGAATCTACAACTCCTAAGAACCCTTCACCTGGATGAACGCCTACCCAGTTATCTGTAAAGCTTTGATCCGCATACCATACAACCATTCCTGTATTAAATACTGGGCCACGTGCATGTTGTAACGCAGTGTCAGAACCAGCGTAATTTCTCCACTCTACATAGTAATTATGTTTTTTCTGTTCAAATCCGTTAGACACAGTAAAGCCTTTTAACGTCATTGCTGGCTGACCTTCTGCATCATCAGAGAAAACAACTTTTCCATCTACAGTTAAGGCTGCATTATCTAACGCAAATCCTTTATAAGCTACTGCAATATCTGTTAAGTACTCAAATTGCAGTTTTACTTTTTTTCCTTTGAATTGGCTTAAATCGTATGATTTATCAACCCATTTACCATCAGTTGTATCCGCGCCGCCTTTTACATCTTTTTCGCCCATTCTATCAATGCGTGTCTTCGTTCCATCTTCTGCAATCGCATATACGTCAAGGAAATCATACTTCGCTTCAAGTTCGTAAAATGCCTTATAATCGAACTTAGCATCCTTTGCATTTGTTAAGTCAAATACTGGTGTCTCAAGTGTTGTATGAATGTCATTTCCTTTTGTACTATAATAGAACTTCTTACCAAACGCCGATTCGATATTTTTTATATCTTTGTCCGGCAAGTTAACACGAACGATTCCAGGTCGTTTAGATTTTGTAG
>NZ_JAKUDW010000050.1:0-39557 GCF_022662595.1 Bacillus cereus group sp. BfR-BA-01524
TTGAACAACGCCGCCCGTTGCTGTGTCTAACGTTGAAATTACATTTAATAATGTTGTTTTACCAGAACCAGAAGGCCCCATAATACCAACAAACTCCCCCTCTTGAATTGAGAATGATACACCTTTTAATGCGTGTGATTGATTCTCACCTTTTTTACCGTACAATTTTTGAATGTTTTTTACATCTACAACTGGATTTATCATTTATATCCTCCTACATTTTTTTATTTCATTACAATAAGCTACTAAATTTGTTTACTACTAACAAAATAGATATGTTACCTCCACCCTTAAGCTACAATGAAATCTTTCCTTTTATCTTCTTCACTCACCTCATCACTTTGAATACATCCATGATAAACTATGAAAATTAGGAAACACCCTGTAAAATTCTTAAGAATTCTTAAGTTTTATAAAAAAAGCTTATGGAATCTGTAATTCCATAAGCCAGTCTATTTGATTGGATGTTCAACAATAAAGGACATCCAGCCGTCTTTATATTCTGCATGTATATTACCATGATGAAGTTCAACAATTCTTTTTGAAATAGCAAGCCCCAGTCCATTTCCCTGGTCATCTTTTCTTGCCTTGTCCCCCCTGAAAAACCTTTCAAACAATTTATTTGGATCGCTAACAGGCGGTTTCTCGACTTTATTTGACACTTTCAACATTGCCTTGTTACCTATTAGTTCAAGACATATAGATAATTCGGATGGTTTCATGCTGTACTTTATCGCATTCATAAACAGATTTTCATAAACACGTACCATTTTTTCTACGTCTATGAAAATAGGTATTGTTTCTTCCGTTATTGATTTTTGAACGATTAAACCCTCCTTTTCAAATATAGGAATGTATTCTCCAACTATTTGTTCTAACAAACCTGATAAATCAACTTCATTAAGGTTTAACTTAACATCGATGCCTGATAAACGGGTATATTCAAACAGTTCATCAATTAAATATTTCAATCTCTTTGATTTTAAATAAGTGGTTTCAAGGTATTCCTGTAATTGTGTTTTACTTTCGTATTGTCCTCTTTTTAATAAATCTATATAACCAATAATAGATGTCAACGGTGTGCGTAAGTCATGAGATATGTTAGTTATGAGTTCATTTTTTGTACGTTCTAATCGTCTTTCCTGTTCAAATGTATTTTCCAATTCCTTAGACATATAGTTGATATTTTGAACAAGCTGGGTCAATTCGTCCTTCCCCTTAATCCCAATGGTCAAACCCAGTTTTCCATTGGCAATATCATTCACATTTTCCGAAATGAGCTTCAAATATGCTATTTTCTTTCGGACCAATATCAAAAAAATCACTATAAAGTTAAAAATTGCGAACGAGAATAAGAATAACAATGATAAATTGAGTTCAAACATACCAAACTCTTCGTGTTTTTTAAATAATGGATCTATGACGTATAGCACCATAAGGATTGTTAAACCAAATGAAACAAAAAAACTAACTGCAACAGCAACCAAAAGTTTTATAATTATTTTATTTCTAAAACTAATTTTCTTCATATTTTATATCCAATTCCCCAAACAGTTTTAATATAAATGGGATATTTAGAATCCTCTTCAATTTTGTCTCTTATTTTTGTAATATGCACCATGACGGTATTATCTGATTTATAAAACACCTCTTTCCAAACCGCTTCATATATTTTTTCTACACTCAGGACAGTCCCTTTGTTGCGGGCAAGTAGTTCGAGAATAGCGAACTCTTTTGGAGTTAACCTTGTTTCTTTTCCCCTTACCCATACTTGACAAGTATCTGTATTCACGGTTAAGTCACCAATTTCTAGGATGCTTCTATTATGTTCTATGGACGTATTGTATTTTTTAAACCTTCTTAATTGGGATTTTACCCTAGCGATTAATTCTAGTGGGTTAAACGGTTTTGATAAATAATCGTCTGCACCAGAGGCTAGGCCTTGAATTTTGTCTATATCCTCAGATTTTGCAGATAGCATGATGATAGGTATATTGCGGTCTTCCCTAATCTTCATACACGCTTCAATACCATCCATATTCGGCATCATAATATCTAAAATAATCAAATCAAACTCCTTTTCTTCTAACAGTTGTAAAGCTTCTATAGCATCTTCTGCCTTTTGACTTTTTAGGCCTTCATTTTCCAAATAAACAGAGATAAGATTTCTAATGTCTTTATCATCATCAACAATAAGAATTTTTGACTCCATATGATTCCTCCACATTTTTTTCGTATTGAAAAACTACAGACATAAGTAATTAAAACATTTCTATCTTCTCTTTTTTATAAACTTGCAAACGGAAGATATGAAATAACATAATAGATACAAGTAATATCGTTCCCCCCTAATTTAATGTTCAATATTTACTACTGAACCATCTATAACACATAAGTTTCCTTTTAATTAATTTTTCCGTGAATACACCTGCACTTAGTCCATATTTGACAATATAATTTACTTTTTTCAAATCAGCTCCTTCAATCAATTTGTCTCCAAGAAACCTTGAACTTGGAAGAGGCTACACCAACTGATTTTTAGTTCATTATATACAAAAATAAGAAAGCGAATTATTTTCATGTTTAATTACCCCACTGGTTTGAATTCATAATCATACTCTAGAGTCCAAACCTTAAGAAAAAAGGGCAAAAGTTCTTAAGAATTCTTAAGCTTTATACAACTGTTTGGTCAGAAGAATATATGGCTACTCTTGAAATATTCACTATTAGCTTCATACAAAAACTAATAGCGAGAATTAAAAAACTTTGCCTACTCTTTTAACATAGAAACATAATCTATTTATCACAAGTCAATAATGAATAGAAATTTTGTTTAGAGCGTACTTCAAAATGTTAGCTTGATGGGCATGGGGTGGCACCCCATCGCTATCAGGCCAAGATTAAGTAAGAGTCCGTCAACTAGATTTTTTCTGTTTTCTAAAAGAGTTGATATCAGCTTTCTAACAATCTGCATACTAAATAAACTCTAACAGGTTTCATTTTTTTAATTAAGCTACATGATTGTGGTGAATAACGAAATAATATCATTGTTAATAAGCATAATCACGTTCTGATTTTAGAACGCGTTACAAATAAAGTTATTCAATGTTTTAATTTCTTAATATTCTAATATTATTTTATCAAGTTTAAAGAACTAACATTATTTGTAAAACGTGTTAAGGTTATTGTGAAAGTTACAAAAAATATTTGAGGGGGAATTTTTATGTTTAAGAAATTAGTAGTTGGAGCTTTAGCAGCAGGTATTGTATTAGGTGGAACAGGAAGCGCTTTTGCCTACACTGATGCAAGCCAGGTTGATTGCAGCAAAACTCCACCAACAGCATGGCAAATGAATTTCAAAACAAAAGGTTCAATGCCTGCGACAATGATTAAATGTAACAAAACATATTATTTAAAAGAAGCTTATCCGAATCAAGATGGATATGGTACTTGGACTGGTGTTTACAAACGTTAACAAAGAGAAAGGCACCTTAAGGTGCCTTTCTCCGACTTAATAACCACTTTAATTTTAATAATATGTATTGGACTCCCATCCAAAGATAATTCTAACATGGTTTCAGAGAAATGAAAGCGGATTCTTTAATTTACTTAATTACTTTATCCATAACTTCTTTATATTTATTAAATTGGGCATCTTCCATTTCACCATTCATTTGTATAAGAAAATTACCTTTTGCGTAAGTATGAGAGAGTAGCATTTGATTACCATTACCTAAATCGTCATAGTATTTCTTAGCTTTTTCAAGATCTTCTTTGTTTTTAAACTCAAATATTCTACCGCTGCTATCTTCACCTAATGCCGGAGCAAGAATGCGCTTTGCTTCTTTTCTAGTATTTCCAAATTCTTTTTCTAGTAGATCACTAGGATTTTCGGCTTCTAATCCTGCAGCTTTAAATTCTTCAATTACCTTACCAACTGTGACATTACTTGTCACGGATTTAACACTTTCACAAGCAGCTAAACCGAATAATAATAGAGCGCCAATAAGTAATACTAATAGTCGTTTAAATATAGTTTTTCATTCCTCCTAATATAAATAAAAAATAGCCCAGTAAAAAGAGCGTGTTTCATCTATCTAAACACGCTCTTACAAATATTTAAACCCTATATGATTTGCTTATTCCATTCTGATTTTCTTTTAACTAATACATCTCTTTATATACGATTATCATGCCAGAAGTTTATTGGAAAATGATTATTCTCATCATAAGCTTCAAATTCATACCCTTTTTCTTTTAATCCTTTTATTATTGCTGGAACTGCTGCGACAGATTGTGGATGAATATCGTGCATTAAAACAATTTCCTTTGAAGACGTCGCACCTGCTAAGACATTTTGAACAATTTTTGCGGCCGCTACATCCACAGGTAATTTATTGTATTTCCAATCTAAAGAATCAATTGTCCAATCCCATACTTTCAAATCATTTCCGACCACTTCATTTCGAAGTGATTCATTTAAGCCAGGCATTGATCCATATGGTGGACGTGTTAATTTCGGTGTGTTTCCAATAACATTTCTAATTAAAGATTGATCTTCTTTCATTTCCTTAACATATTCCTGATTGGTGTACAGCTTTTTAAAATCATGTGTCATACTATGCATGCCCACATAATGGTTTTCTACATGCTCTCGTTTCACTAAATCTGGGAACCTTTTCACGTTATCGCCAATTAAAAAGAATGTTGCTTTCACATCATTTTTCTTTAATACATCTAATAGATTAGCTGTATATTTTCCTGGTCCATCATCAAAAGTTAAATATACAACTTTTCTTTCTTTACCATCAAAACGATTAGGTATCGATTTTTTCAATTCATTTTTAGGTAGACTGCTCACTTGTTGAACACTATTTGCCTCTTCCGCATTTACCAGCTTAGGATTCGTAATAGATTGAAACATGTAATACCCTATTGCTACTAATGTAATAGCCAACAATACACTTATAATTCTCTTTTTCTTAAGCTTAATTTTCATATTATAATCTTCTTTCTATCAAATCATTCCACTTTATTTCGTTTAGTTTTATTATCCTATTAGCTTATTAAGTTTTTTAACTTAACCAATCACAATTTTGGACTAATCATTTTAATAATCTATATAGGTGAAAATTAGTGCCCTGCACTAGCGTTCATGGCATTTCCTATAATAGTTAGAACTACTGGAAATAATACTGGTCCTAAGGTAAGGACAATGTTTAAAAGTATAATAAAACTATATAGTAAGCTGTAATTTTTACTATTACGGTTTTCGAATACTAGGATGACTAATGTTATTATAGTAATTAAATGTAATAATAAAATTATCAACCAATAATACATCATTATAGTAAGATTCCACTTTCCTAATAGTTGGTATGTTACCCCTATTATTATCCCTAATATAGTAGCATTAAAGGAAATAAACAAAGTTCTTTTTAGTATTTTAGGAAATGTTTTGTCATCCACAGTTTTATTATATAAACCTATTAAAATGCCCAAAGATAGATATGCCAGTAATAACCCTACCCAATTCCAGATCCAATCTTGATCCCCCATTAAATTAAACAAAAGCGAAAGGATCCCTCCTACTGCAAGAATCGAGGAGATCATAATACTATTTAAAGCTGATTTCATACTATTTTCACTTCCTTAAAAATTTTACAATACAGCATTGAAGTCTACTCTTAAGTTGTCCTTTACTTATTAGAATCTTTTTCATTAAAAATCTTGTATGGAAATCCCATCATATAATCCGGTCATCATACCTATTAGCATATACGGAAAATGGTAGGCCCAGCAAAAATTATATGTCCATGATCCCGTACAATAATTTTTAAACCGAACGAAACACCACCAAATCCTACTCCACACGGTAGATATACAAATAGAGGATGCGATTCATCAACTTTTATTTGTATATCAATTATTCAGACGAGTAGCAGCTACTGCATAACCTTAAAATAAATGCTTTGATTTTTCATCGTCAATCAAATAGCACATTTGATACTTATTAACTTGTATTCTTCCTTCTTCTACTGCTTTACTATAGCCCGCTGTATATTCAAAAATAGTAGCCCCTTTGTTTCTAAGTAAATCTTTTTCCCACTTTTTCGCAGCTGCTGCCATATGTACATATGATGTTTTAAAATTAATCATAATTTATTATAATTAAGTATATATTAACAATATATTAAGTATAAGTAAATAAAATTAATAATAATTTAATTTTATTTACTTGTTTAAAGGGGATTACATATATGAACGATATTAATGTTGGTCACAAAATTAGGGCATTTAGAAAAGGTTCCGGATTAACCAGTAAGCGTTTAGCAGAGTTAGCTGATATAACACCTTCCATGTTAAGTCAGATTGAAAAAGGAATCACAAATCCTTCATTACAAACACTAAAATTAATTTCTGTAGGATTAAATATTCCATTGTTTAATTTTTTCTTAGAGGATACCAATACAGAAGAATTAGTTGTACGAGCTAACCAAAGGAAAAAAATAACTTTTCCTGAAAGCGGCAATGTTTCGTATGAGCTATTATCTCCTAATTTAGATGGAGCACTAGAATTGGCTTTAATGAATCTGTTACCTCAAACTGCTTCATCTATGGAGCCTGTGGCACATAAAGGGGAAGAAATAGCATTTATTATGGAAGGACAAGTGAAACTATATCTAAATGATGCGGTTTTACTTCTCAATACAGGTGATAGTGTTAAAATCCCACCTCATGCAAAGCATAAATGGGAAAACAACTCTTTAAACAAAGTCACTGTTATATTTGGAGTAACTCCACCATCTTTTTAATTTCAAATACTAGCGAAGAAAAGTTAGAGAAAATAACTCTCTAACTTTTCTTGTATACATAACTTTATTTTAAGAAAGTAAAAAACTTATCTCTCAATTATATGAGATTATAATTTAAACGATTAAAAGTAATGAAATAGATCTTTTTAATTACATACTTAATTTACTTTTTAATGTCCAGTATTTTTCTCCATTAGCTTCAAAAGAGAATTCTACCCATCCATTTGGATCTTCACGATAAATAAAGATGGTTGTTCCAGGAGTTACTGTACCAACTTTATTCTCCTCGACAGCTACATCTGGTCTACTTTTAATTTTTAAATTAAATGGATAAGGTACCTGGTAGTAAGCAGCTGATGATACAACATTTGACCTTGAACCGTCTGCATACATTTTATATGGAATTTCATTAGATAACGCGTCGACATCTAATGTTTCAGGATTCTTTGGTAATTTTTTTGCATATGTATAGTCTTCTACATGAAACGGTTTAATACGTTCCATAATACCCGCAATTTTTGTAGCCCATCCTTTATCTGATGCATATTTCACGTTCATGCCAGTTAATGTTGGCCCGTTATAATACATTCCACTTTCTTCTAAATATCTTTCTCGTACATAATTAGCATTATAAGCAATACTATCGCCGTAGCTTGGTAAATATTTCGCATATTTAAACGGATCTCCATCATATGCACGTAAACCGAATAGATTATGTTTTTGATATGCGATTTCTGATTTTCCGTATCCAGATTCTAAAATCGCATGCGCTGCTAAATAATGAGCACTCACGCCATATTGATTTTGCGCATTGATAAAATCTTGCCCATGGCCAACTAAAGGACTATCCGAATGATATTTTGCAATAAAACTATCAATCTCTTGAGCTGTAATTTTCGAAGCCACTGTTAAATTTAAATCTTCATATGAGGTAGCAGTAATAACCTCTTTTTCATCGTTTAAATTTTGTTGTAACATATCTGTTTTTGCAGTAAGTTGAGCAGCTTCAGCACGTGTTATAAATCTATTTGGTTGCCAACCGTTCTCGGTGCCATTAGAAATTTTTAAATCTATTAAAATATTGGCATATTTTTCTCCCCAATGCCCTTTTAAATCTTCAAATCTAACCTGCTCGTTATGATTTGCTGTGCTTTGTAGTTTATATGCATTTACTAGCATCGTAGCCATAGCAGCGCGAGTTACTTTTCCGGATGGATTGAAGATTCCATTACCTTCCCCTTTAACAATACCAGCTTTTTCAGCAGCAGCAATATAAGGAGTAGCCCAGTGGTTTTGTGAATCTGTAAAAGATGGTTTTGCATTAGGATCAATTTGTATCCCTAAAACTTTTGTCATAATTTTTGTAGCCGAAGCTCTGTCTAATGAGTCATTTGAGCCAAAAGTTCCATCTGGATAACCATTCAATACCTGTTTATCCACTAAATAATTAACAGATTTATCAGCCCATGTAGGAACATCAGGGAATTTATGAGTATCTGCTAAAATATTTGAAGAATAGGATAATATAGCTCCTGCAAGGATACCTGTTGCAATTAATTTGTGCTTCATTAAAATAAACACCTCTACCATTGTATTTATCAAATTGAGATTTTCTATTTTTATATTTACATGTTTGTAATAAGAATGAAATCGTATTAATACGCATCCAATTTGATGTAACGAGTATAGTTACTTATATACACAAGTGTCAATGAATGTCTTTTACAAAAATGCATAATATTTACATTAATATAAATATATTGTGTAAAGGAGCTTTTGATAGATTACTTATTATCTTACCTGAAGAAATCTCTTAAGTTGATGGATGTGTGAACGTACCGCTACTAAAATTCTTGCTTTTAAATCATTATTACTGTATTATATTTACGTAGTAATATAAGGATTATGGTATATAAAATGGAAACTTTAAATAGAAGCTTATTAACTCTAAATAATAGGAGTTAGTGTTCTAAAATATAGAGAAACAAGGCACCGTACAAAGTAATCTGACAACCCTAAAAAATATTGTATATTGTTTGCCCATCTTCAGCTACTACAATAAAAGAGCCTTACCTCTCTCGGCAAGACTCTACTAGTTTAGTTGTATAATATTTACATGATAACTAAGAAACAGAAAACATATAACACCAAATAGCAGCACCCTATTACTCCTCCTACAGCTAATACTTGTTTAACCCAACTCTTAAATTTTTGATTACTGTAAATCGCTTGCACTCTTTCCATATTTCCTCCTATTAAGGAGAACCCTTATAGACTCTCACCTTGCTATGGTAACATTAAAAAATGGCTAATAGAGGCCTAATGTATAAATATGCAATATTGCATACATAAATATATTGTTATTATTGTAAACGCTTACTATAATGAGGTTATAAAGATTCACCACATCTTAATATGAAAAAGGAGGAGAGAATAATATGGAAATCGCAATGGCAGTTTTAAAATTTATAGGTGGAGCAATCCCATTAATTCAAGAACTTCTAAAAGCATTTATGTAAATTCACTATTTAGCAATTATTTATAAGATTTATCATACAAATGATCTGTCTATCAAAGATGAATTGATTTACAGATCATTTGCGTGAGCAAGGTCCCTTTAACATGATTAAGGGACCTTTTTAAATTTTTAAGGTTACGTCACACCAACATCAAGTTAGCAAAACCAAATGAAAAATACACTTACGAATTTGAAACGATTGAATTAAAGAAATTGATGTTAGTGTGGTTAACAGAATATGAAAATCACTTAAGTGAGGTTCTCTTTATTCAACCATTTAACTTACTAACAATTTTCATAAGATACTTACACACTGCATTTAGGTAAAGAAATACAGAAATGTGTTTTTTTCTTTGTACTATCTAAATTTATGCTCCCTCCATGTTTCTCCACTATATGCTTAGCAATAGTTAATCCAAGACCTGATCCCCCATTATTTGTTCGAGAATCATCTACTCGAACAAATGCATCAAAAATACTTTGTTTCATATCCTCAGGTATTCCAATTCCATTATCTATAATGTTTATATATACTTTGCATTCATCCTCAATTACCGATACAAACACGGTCGTACCTGCCGTATTATACTGTAGAGCATTAGATATTATGTTAGAGATAGCACGGTATAGTAACCTGTTGTTAATTGGAGCAATCACTTCTTTAGAGGGAATTTGATATTGAAGGATTAAGCGCTTGGCTTGGAATAAATCATAATATTCTACAAGCAATTCACGAATAAACTCAGATACATCAGTTGGATGTACTTCAAAAGGGTAATCAGAATGCTCTAATTTAGACAGTTCAAAAATATCTTCAGTTAATACCGCAATGATTCGAATCTTATTATATATTACATTCAAAGTTCTTTCTCTTTCACCCTGTTCTGTAATGATCCCTAGTTGTAATGCTTCAACATAACCTTGAACGGTTGTAATTGGTGTCCTTAAATCATGAGACAAATCTACAAGCATCTTCTGCTTGGTTTCTTCCAACCTCTTCTTCTCTTTCTCTATTTTATCGAGTTTTTCCGACATAACATTAAACGAATGCTGTATTTGCATTAACTCAAAATATGTTTCATAGTTTAACCTTTTATCATATTTCCCACTAGCAATTTCCTCAAATCCAGTTGCTAGTTTATCCAATGGCCTGGTTATTTTCCTAGCAATTTGCCTACTAAATATATATACATTCATAGAGAAAAATACAAAAAATAAAGCGATTGTAGAAAAAAATATCTTATAAAAAACATATACGTATTCCTCATTTTTATCAGAAAACGTATATTCATACTTTATTGCTTTTTTAGGAACCTTAACAAGGCAATATAATGTATCACCTTTTTCCGTTACAAATGTTGCTACAGATGAATAATAAGGAAGCTTATCATTATCAAAAAATAAAGTAGCAAATTCTCTTTGTGAATATGATAAAAGCTTATCCTTCTTTTCCCCTTTGGTATAGATAACCTGTAAATTTTCATTAAGAATTTCTACCCAACCACCAAATGATTCTATTGATTCTGAATTAATAGTTTCAAAGTTTTCACGCACTACTTCACTTGCTTTTAAATTATTTAGCTTTCCTAGTTGCTTCTCTGTTTGGTACATCAAAAATATAAATAAAATTATCACCGTGAAACCTATTGCTAGTGCAAATATAACGTAATTTTTAATTAAGATATAGAAAACTTTATTTTTCATAAAGTTCTTCCTTCCTAGCAAATCTATACCCAAGTCCCCGGATCGTTTTTATATAAACTGGATTCTTAGGAGAATCCTCTAATTTCTCTCGCAGTCTACTAATATGAACCATAATCGTATTATCATCTGCACAATAATAATCAGACCATACACTTTCAAAAATTTGTTTTTTAGTAAATATTCTCCCTGGTTCCTTCATAAAAAGTGTTAAAATTTTATATTCCGTAGCACTGAGAGTAATGGATTCGCTTGATTTATAGATTGTACAAGAATGATGATCTAATACTAAATCACCCATATGAATTTGCTTCTCCTTACCTTCTATAGCCTTATCATTAAATTCATAGGACCTTCTAAGGTGAGCTTGAACTCTAGCTATAATTTCTAAAGCACTAAATGGCTTTGTAATGAAGTCATCTGCTCCAATCCCTAAACCTATAATTTTATCTACTTCTTGAGATTTGGCTGACAATATAAGTATTGGAAATTGTAACGTCTCACGAATCTTTTTAATTAATTGATAACCATCCATTTTAGGCATCATAATATCAACAATAGCTAAATCAATATGATTTTCTTCTAGACACTTTAAGGCAACGTCACCATTTGAAGCCTCTACAACAAAAAAATTTTCCATTTCTAAAAAAAGCTTTAAAAGATCAATAATATCTTTGTCATCATCAACAATTAATATATTTTTTTTCATACTCTCCCTCGCATCGGTCAGAATTTTCGAAAAATCCATTTAAGGTTATTGTAAGGTAAATGAAAGTGACATGAAAGACTAACCGTTTAATATACAGATATGAATTAAAGAAGGAGGCATTATCACATGAAAAAATTTGTTGGAATTGCGTTAGCAGCTACCATTGGAATTGGAGGTTTAGGAACTTTTGCTACTACTAAAACTCACGCTGCAGTAAACAATCAAGAATCAACAAAATCGGTTTATCAAGTATCTGACGTGCAAGGTGAATTTATGCATATTAAAGTGGGGAAACCTTGGTCAATGACGCCAAGCGGAAAACAATACAAATATGTCTTATTTAGTGAAAACAAAATTTATGTAAACCCTAAAACTGGTGTAGTAACAGCATATGAAGAAGGATCAGCTGAAGGCAGAGTACTCGATAAAAATGGAAATGTTGTTGCTATTTGGTATATCACGGCTTTTAAATAGTGAAGGGTTAATTTTACAAGGTCGAAAAGAGCATCTTTAAGTTTATTATGAGAGTATTAAAAGAATTTCAATACTTGTAATTACCCTAAAATAAAAAAGCTTATCTTTTAACACGGAATGATAAGCTTTTTTATTATTCTTTTCATTTTTTGTTTTCGGAAGTATTTCTTTAAGTTGATAGTAATGCGGTGCTATTCCATCACTATCTACAACTATATAGTATCCTAAAACGGAAACAAAGGGTTGCATTTATATAATTAGGTTTTGGAGAATTGATAATTTTGTTTAGGGATACTTTACGATTTTAACTTGAATGACATATAGTGTTATTTTTAGCATTCTAAATAATCGGGTTCAATGTATTTTTCTGTTTCAGGAGAGCTTTTAATTTCTATAGGATATTTCTTAAAAGCTACAACAGTAATTCTATCTTCTTGAACTAAACTTCTGGATTCATTTATAGAAGAGAAACCTGTTCGCGTTAAAAAATTGTATAAAGAGGATTTTGTCATCCAAAAACTAGTAACGTTATCTAATGATGCCCATTTTGATTTTAAACGTTCTTCTATTGATGAATTAGCAGAGTGTTCTAGCATTGTGTGTCCCTTATATTCATAATTTTTATAAAGTACTGATACATTAGGAGTAGAAGTGATATGAGTATCAATTATTACAAACCTTTTGCATACTTCATACACTTTTTCTAAAAAGGGGAATACATCTGAGCAGTCTAAATGATATAAAATACCAGAGCATAAAACAATATCAAAATGACCATATTTTTCAGCACTTAAATTTCTTACATCATCTTGATAAAAGGTTAAGTTTTCCAACCTTAATAAATCTTTAGCGAATATAGCTTTTTGTATGTTTGATTCTCTTCCTTCTATCCCTACAACAGTTGCTCCTTGCATAGCAAACTCAATAGCGTAATGCCCCTCTAAACAAGCTAAATCTAAGATTCGGAGATTTTTAAAATCACATTGTGTGATATCATGAATCATTGTCACAATTTTTTTTAACGCAGGATTTGGTTGTCGAATATCTCTTGTATATAGAGTATCCGTTAATTTAATATCATAAGCGGTCCATTCACCATATTTACGAATAATGTTTTCTTTTTCGAGAACAAAATCTTTCATGATACAATTCGCCACCTTTAACATAATATTATGTGTAATGTATACCTTAATAAGATCAATATATGTGTGTATAACTTGTATTTAGACGAAGGTAAACATTTTAATATGTTTTAATCCAAACAAGAGAAGATGATTCATGTGAAACAATTTACTAAATTCCTCTGACATTTTTAGTTATGTTCCTAGCCAATTTAGCGAACTATTATTTTATCCTAGTTATGTAATAATAAAAGCCTTCCTAATTATAGGAAGGCAACGTTCTAAAATGAAAACCTATATTTGATTAATAATTAAATTACCTCAAACTGATAATATACACTTTTCCCATTCTCCCTAGTTACTTTAATTTCAGCAAATCCTTTACCAATGACATCCATTCTAACCTTTCCATTGCCCTGTACTGTATATTTGACAACTTTTTCTCCATCTATTGTTGTATGTTTTGCTGCAACTCCTTCCTCAACTCTAGATTGACCAACACGCCAACAGTCACTGCACTTTTTTTGGCTCTTAGATGTCATTTCATTTTTTACATGTACGCTGTTAGTAGATGCATCAGCAATACCATTTGTACTCAACAAAATTAAGGAAGTTACTAAACCAGTTCCCAGTTTCTTTAACATTATTTCATCCCTCCTGTGTTAATTTATACTTTTATATTAAACTGGGATTCTTTCAGGTAACTTTCATTTACCTTACAATAACCTTAAATACCTTTCTGTAGATATTGAATTCTTTGGAATAAAGAATTCACATATTCATCAATTTAAAAGTTGTAAAAGGAACTCAAGGCAAAAAATTATACCCCTTCATTTGAGAATATCAATTTTCTCATTTTAGGCATTTCATTTATTATCTTATTAGCAATGTGGAGGCATATTAGACTTTAGAATCCTTACCTTTTCCGTCTAATAGAAATACCCTTTTTGAGGTTTAAGTCAATATGATGGATACTTATCAAAAATCTAAGGAATTATATATAGTTAAATAAATATAATTCATATTAAACAAATGACTAAAACTAAGTTTTATAAGGATGTTTTCAGTTTAATCACACTAAGTTTAAACTTCTTGAATTTGAAAGTATAAACTAAAAAAAACGCCCAATTCAAGACGGTTTTTTCCATGTTTATATTAATCTTTTAAATATTGCCATGTTCAAGTAAAGGTTTGAACATATTTTCCATATGGATTGGCCCTACATTATTAGCTAATGAAGGTGAAATGTCTTTATAAATTAAAGAAGTAAAATTTAGTATAGTATTTTAACTTAATATACAAAACAATATTAGTACACCTATGACACTCTAAATTGTCACAGGTATATTTTCTAAAACTCTTTTTTATCACCCTGTTTTAACTCCCTCCCCAGCTCCCTACATTGTAATTTTAATAATCTAGTCTCGGCACATACTTTTTTTTGTAAAAAAACTATAGTACAATAAATAACCAAAAGATCCATTTCCAGATTGTCCCCATTTATGTACCTTTTAGTTCATTTTCTGCTATTAGTTCCTTTGTTACATACATCAAATACATAATGACTGGGAAAATTAGATAACTAACAGTTTTACCTTTATCAGTAATAGGATGCCTTTCTTCGACTAGAACAACTTTTATTATTAGCAGAGTTCCCCTAGATCAAATGTAACAATTTATGAGTAGAAGAATATTTTCTGAACTTTAATGTAATGTAAAATTAGTAAAGAACGTATTTCATGAAAAAATGTTAACTAATAAAGAATTAGAAGTGATTATGTGAATAAATTATTACTATCATGTTTATTAGTTACATTCTGTCTAAATACCGCAGGATGTTCTAATGATATGACTATACTAAAGGATAGTTCTAAACCTTCAACACCTACGAAGGTTAAATGCATTAACAAAGCGTGGTACAAAAAATATATATCATGTAATAGTTTATGATAAAGGTCATAAGACGAAATTATTATATATTAATCATGCTATAAACATGTTGTAATTAATTGTTCTACATTTACCTAAAAAGGCTATCAATAATGGTGGTCTTGTTTATATTGGTGAGATTGTACTAGTATGATGGAATAGATTTAACTGTATGATGTAGGGTGGTTGGTTGCTGTCCTTTCTCTTTTTTATATAGAGGGAAAGGAGGTAACTCCTATGATGGAATATTTACTGTCTTTGCTACAGGATTTGTTGAAAGTATTTTTGACAATTCTTGTTACTGGTTATGGAAACAAACTAGTGAGTAATATTAGCAAAAAACGTAAAAGAACCTCCCTACGCCGTCGGAAGCAAAAGGGAAGTTCTAGAAAAAGAAAATAACTTTATTTAGTAACTATCCGCCTTACGGCAACAGTTACCAGAAGAGATGTATAGAGCATCTCTTCTTTTATTATATACCCAAGGTATTACTGTAATACTACTGTAGTAATAATTATATCAAATGAACATAAAAAATCAATGTGTAAACAATGGGTGTAATGGATAAAAGAAAAGACACCCTAAGGTGCCCTCCTCCGACTTATAAATCAAATCTATATTTTATTCACTTTATTCAGTATGGTGATGATGGCCTTTGTATAGCACTAGAACCAAATCACGCTATAAGCATTAGTGGACATCATGACATTCAAAATCAGTCTTTTATCGTTTTCCGACAGAAGACTCCTTCCTCAAAAATGTGAAGGTGTGAAACACCAATTTTAGGTGGAAGATGAATGTCGGTTGGCATAAGCCAACATATTTGTTATCATTTACTTGTACAGATTGCTCTTCGAAAACTGAAGATATGAGGTTGGTTGCAGAAAAACGTTGCAACCGTAAAATCTTCAACGTTCTATCGCCCCACGCTTCTCAAAATTGCGAAAACCAAGCTAAAGTAGATAGTGTGGTTAGTCAGCGTACAAGATACTTATGTTCTCACCGTAGGGACTGCGGGTAGAGCCTGCTAAGATAACTGGTGGATACATCGGTGTTCGCAGGAATCTCCCACTTCAAATGTCCGTTAGGACGTTAAGTGGTGAGTAGTTCAAGTCCGCTAATACTTAACGTAAGTTTTGGTTTTGTTATTACACAGACTACTATATCCTCTCTAATGACTGTGGTTGCATTGTCAAATACTAAAAGTATAAAATCTATTTATATCATTTTAATGATTTTATTTCCTCGTATTCCCTCATTTTCTTTTAAAATATCGCTTTCTTTATGCCAGCCTTGTCCATGAACTCAACAGCTTTGATCTTCCCTGCCTTTCATTCCTTGCTTGTTATCCTCTTTCATGTACCAAGCATTAGAATTGAAACCTTTGAGATTACTGTTTCCTTAACCGCAAAGAAAACGCTAAACTTCATATATACTTTTGAGGATGTTCTGTAATACTAATCGGTTTTTATGATAATTATTCATAAGTGGATAATTCACTACGGACCTCGTCTATTGTATCCCTAGCACTTCTTAACGATTTTAAACATTTTCCTAATTTCGCTAAATCTGTTTGGCTCGCAGCATCTCCATAGTTGTCTATAACAAATTGCAAGTTATCCATCGCCTTTAAAATAGATGAATGTAGACCCTTTAATTCTGTTGGGGGTTCTACATATCGTACACTTGAGATGAGATAAGACATTTTATAGAAAACATCGCCTACATCTGAAACCCATGATTTGTTTATAGTACCCTTAATTTCTGCATCAGCCTCTAAAATACTAAATCTGTTCGCCACATCAGATAGATCCTTTAAATAATCATCCATTACCCATGCATAATGCTGCTTGTCTAAATGTTTATAATCACTTGTTTCGGCTCCTTGCTTTACTTCTTTTTGATTTCCTATATTTTTTTTATCCACAGTGAATTCCTCAACTGCTGCTGTAATGGCCTTTATACCTTTTTTGCTACCAACAAGAGCGTCGATAGTTAAAATACTACAGATAAAAATCACAAACATGGCAATCCACTTAGCCCATTTCAGCATAAAAAAACTCCTTACTTAATATATTTCTCCCAAATTATAATAAAGGATTAACGACCATCATAAACACTATGTCTCTTTACCTAATACCTTACCTTCTGTTTTACCAAAATCGACATCTTTAAGTAAATCTATATCATGTCAAAAATTCATTTTTAAATAACAAATTATTAAATCATAATATAACACTATATTATTTTTATATCAAGAATATTTTTCCAAACTAAAGATCATTCATAGCCCCTCTTTTCACCATTAAACCTAATTTATATATGATAAATAAAAAAAAGAGGATCGCCCCATACTAGAGCAGATCCTCTCTTTCACTTCACATACACATAGGCTTCTTTTGCTGTTATATAATATGTTTTACCTTTACTATTGTGCACTCTATATTGTGGTGAATTATTTACAATTACCTTTGTATCAATAATGAATCCTAAACCCATATCTACAGTACCGGCAACATCTTTATCCTGCCAAGATGGAGAATCATAGAAACGTAAATTATTTACTTTTGAAATAACTCTTTTACCAATTACTGTAGCAGGTTCATTGCCTTGGCAACGAATATATGAAGAATTATAATAAATCCATTGGTTACCACCAAAATGTAACCAGTTCCCTAATTTATTCCATACTTTATAAGCCTCACCTTTTTGTAGCTTACGAATAACACTATTTTCTGTTGATGGTCCAGAGCGGAGATTTACATTGTATCCTTCAATATATGCAATACCATTCGACTCTACTGTACCAGATGTTTCATTTGGTTTTTGTGGTTTGGTATCCACTGTAACCGTGCTCCCGTTATAAACCTTTAACACGTCTGCTCGGAACTTAGCCTCAGATACGCCATGACTACGAAGGTAAGCCAGTGGATCTTCATGGTCTGTTCCACCTAATTTATAAGTAATATCCCTATGTGTCCATAATCCTTTAGAGGGATGAATATTTCGTTCTCGCAAGATTTCCGCAATTAATTCTATATATTTTTCATATGAACGTTTAAATTTCAATGGATCACTTGTCTCACACAATTCCACATGAACAAATCTAGCATTTGCTGCTGGACCTGCCCCCCATGCCTGATGTTTTGTAGATGCAATTTGAATCTTCTCATCCCAATCCACTGCGTAGTGAACAAACGCTGAACGCCATGTACGAGACTCATACTTTTGAATATTAATTGCTGGCGCCTCTGGGGTAGCTGTAGAATGTGCTACAACACCTTCATAAGCTCCAACACCATAACGGTATGGTTGTTTTGGTAAATCAGGAATAAATAGAATTCTATCAGCAAATACATTTGTTTCAATTGATAATACTAAAATAATAGCAACAACTATGGATAAAATATGCTTGTATTTCTTTTTCATTTTCTATCGGCATCCCTTTTTATAATTTTTGTATGGTCAAATAATCCACTAGCTGACAATCCGATAATCATTCCTTGAAATAGATTCATTTTAATATCTTGAGACAAAAATAAAACACCTAGCGTAATGCCAAGTGTTAAATTAAATAACGGAATATATTTTGTTTGCAGTCCAGTTGTTTTTGCAATTTGTGAAATCCCTACAACAACCCCAATCATTGCTGTAATTTCAATCATTACATACCTCCTCCTTTCAAAAAGAAGGTAAGAGCAGCTCCAATTAGTCCACCAATAATAAGGCGTAGGATCCAAGTTGTATTAGCACTGATTTTGTCTAATTGCTTATTAATATTAATAATGTCCTTTTCATTACCTGTCGTCCGCATTTCTAAACTTCTAATCTCTAATCGTATTTCCTTAATATCTTGCCTTATTTCCTGAACATCACCCTTCACCTCTTGTAAACTATCCATTTTACCACCTCTTTCCTACTTCTTATTTAATTCAACATAAACAAATTACGCACTAAACTACTCCTTTTATTCTTGAATCGATACATAAAAACAACTTAGTATAGAACACTACTGACATTTTCTATTTCCAATCATACTCCAATCCAAAAATTAAATAGCCACTCATACGAGTGACTCTAATTCTTTAACCTTATCTCACATCAAAATGTTCTTCTTTTACCCATGCATTATTTCCAATCGCCAAATAACCATCTTTTCGTGCCAAAATTCTATATGGAACAGACCCGTCTACAAAGCCTGTATAATTTCCGTTAGGACCATCATACGTGTTAATACCGCCACCTGGTGGATATTTTGAATAAGCACTGAACCATTGCACATCGAAATGTTCCAGAGCAGCCCATGCCTCGTTTCCTAGACAAATCATAGGATTTTCATACCACGCTGCATCTATAATAAGATACGGTGTTTTATCATAAATTACCCTCGTAAAATATCCTCCTTGCGGTTGGCTATATAGATTAATCCCTCCATTATTCGGATATTTATTTACAGCAATCCCCAGACCTACTGGCTGTATTGGTTTATTATTATTGTTGTTAAATGCTTTATTTACCTTCTCAATGAATTGATCCAATCTTCCCTCGTCAAGCATACGGTGTGGACAATGTTTCCCACTCCACGATTTATGTGTACGTACATTACTAATTGGAATGTTGAATTGTTTCATTAACTGAGCTATAACAATTGCTGCATTATCTTCCGCCTTATAATATCTATCCCCACCACTTAAAGAATAGCAAATTTCCACTCCGATGGATTTACGATTACCATTTCCGTTACCATCACCAGCATGCCAAGCATTACGATCAAACGGAATACCTTGTACTGCTTCTTTGTCATCTACTGCAACATGGAACGAAACTGCATTATTATTTCCAATCATATAAGAAATTTCATTTTCAGCTGATGCATCATTGTACGTATTATGTACTGTGATGAATTCTGGCTTCATTGCATTAGGACATTTTATAGCATATTTACTTGAATCCACTAATTTTTTTCTAATCTCCATTACTGAACATCTCCTTTTTATTCTCTCGTTTTTATTACTTAAAATTCTCACTGCATTATTTAGTACATCTAGTAACCTAATCTCCATACGGCCAGCATTTTCTCTAATAAATTCCTTGTCTTCACCTGCTAAAAAAGAAAAAGAGCAACTGTTTATCAGTTGCTCTTCCTTTAATTCCTCTCTACACTCCTACACCATCGTTTTAAACGAATTCATAGAAAAGTATCACACTGCTTCTTCCATTTAATTTGATATTTATAGATTTCAAAATACTATCTCACATTAAAGTGTTCTTCTTTTACCCATGCATTATTTCCAATATCAATATAACCATTTAGTCGTCCAAAAACTCTATATGGAACAGATCCATCTACAAAACCTGTATAATTTCCGTTAGGACCATCATATGTGTTAATACCACCGCCTGGTGGATATTTTGAATAAGCACTAAACCATTGCACATCAAAATGTTCCAGAGCAGCCCATGCCTCGTTTCCTAGACAAATCATAGGATTTTCATACCACGCTGCATCTATAATAAGGTACGGTGTTTTATCATAAATTACCCTCGTAAAATATCCTCCTTGCGGTTGGCTATATAGATTAATTCCTCCATTATTCGGATATTTATTTACAGCAATCCCCAGACCTACTGGTTGAATTGGTTTATCAGTATTGTTACCACCACCATCTTTACCCAAGTGATCTAACGGATTCACAGCATTACTTTTACTCGCATTCCAACGTCCTTTATGCAATTCAAAATGTAAGTGTTGGCCACTAGAATCCCCCGTGTTTCCCATAACTCCAATAGTTTGTCCTTGTGAAACATAATCACCTTCGTTTACTGTTCGAGAACCACTACGCATATGAGCGTATACAGTTTCCCATGTAACTCCATCAATTGTATGCACAATCATAATACATTCACCATAACTAGATGAAAAATAAGAACGACTAACTTGACCGCTAGCCGCTGCATAAATAGGGTGATAACCTGCTTCAGCAAGGTCTATCCCATGGTGATCTGGTCTGCTGCCTCTAAAACCACTTGTTACTCTCGTTGTATCTGTAGGATAAATAAATTTTGTCATATTAGTCTCCCTTTCTATTTTTACACCATTTAAAAAAGGTACTTAAATGAGCACCTTCGTTCACTGTCTATATTTATTATTTTTTGGATATATTTTAGTTGTTCAAATTTTAAGATGAACAGAACGAAAAGCTATCCTTCGTTATTTAACATTAAAATGTTCTTCTTTTACCCATGTATTATTTCCAATATCTATATAACCATTTAATCGTCCAAAAACTCTATATGGAACAGATCCATCTACAAAACCTGTATAATTTCCGTTAGGACCATCATATGTGTTAATACCACCGCCTGGTGGATATTTTGAATAAGCACTAAACCATTGCACATCGAAATGTTCCAGAGCAGCCCATGCCTCGTTTCCTAGACAAATCATAGGATTTTCATACCACGCTGCATCTATAATAAGGTACGGTGTTTTATCATAAATTACCCTCGTAAAATATCCTCCTTGTGGTTGGCTATATAGATTAATCCCACCGTTATTCGGATATTTATTTACAGCAATCCCCAAGCCCACCGGTTGTATTGGTTTATTGTTATTACCAGCTCCATCAAAATCAACATATTGCTTAACAATTTCAGAGTAGAAGAAATTCCCTCCATTTTTATATCGGTAACCACCATTATAGGCAACGGCAATAGGTTGACTATACTTGACCATAGCACCTGTTGTATTTCCTAATGATGGTGCAACAACTGTTTTAGAATACAAGTCTGCCACCGGTAATGAATGCTGTTTATTATTAGAAGCTAACCAACGAAGGTAAGCTCGTCCAAAATTATATGATTGAACAATAGCACTTAAATCTGTAATACCATTTTTCTTTGCATCATCAAAAGCTCCTTTTAGATGCTTTACTCCATAATAAATTGAATCTTTTGGATTTTTAATTGTATTCATCGCCCAACCTTGTGATTCACTGGACTGCATAATATCAGGTGTTGTTTCAGAGTTTCCTCCACTCTCCACCATAATAATCCCAAGTACGTAAGGAACTAATTCAGACACACCTTGTGCTGAACATTCGCTTTCTACCATTGATTGCCAACGTAACACTTGCTGTGGCAGATTTTTTGTTTTAACTGAAGCAGCTAATATACTCATTACTAAATCTCTCCTTATTTTCCTATTATTTTTTTCTATAAAACTCTTAATCTACTAAGTACATCTAACACTTAAATGAAAATTTTTTTTAAAATTACTTCATGTTGCCCACCTTCTTTCACAACAAAAAGAGCAACCATAAAAATAGTTGCCCTTTCGTCGAAATCTTATATTACTACTATAAATCACTTTTTCAATACTTTCTGTACACTGCATGTATCCTACAAAAAGGTAACATTAAAACCCATCTACAAACTTGACAATCTTTCTTATTTCAGCATGTTTTCGGCGAATATAGCCTGTACTATAATGTAATTCAAACGCTATTTGTTCTAAAGTCATTCCATCAACATACTTCATTTTGAGAATTTGATGATCTAATCCTGTAAACTTATTAATTAAAATCTTTAAATCAAATACTTCATTGATCTTATGTCCTAATTCATATTCAATCGCTTCAATCCGATCTTCTACTTTAGCCCCTTCGGATTCAGCAGTTAATCGTACATTTTGTAAGTCCCCACTAGTCCAGCGCTTTAATTCTGCTTTTGATTTGTCTAAGTTATATTCTAAATATGCAATTTCTTCTTCTAGTTTCTGATAATCTTTGAGCCAGTCAAACATATAATAATCCCCCTACTTTTCTTTATTTAAATCCTGCTTTTATTTTGATCACCAAAGATAAACTAACCTTTATTATCAATTTAATAAAATTTATAAATATTAATTAGGATTTATATTTTTTTAATAAAGTTTTTAATCTCTCACGCTCTTCTTCAATAGTTAACTCATTATTTTTTATAGGCTGCTCTTCTGGAACTTCTTCTTTTTTATGTAACCATTCTGGTACCATTTCATTTCGATTGGTATTCCCTAACCCAAATTGTTTTTTATTCTTACTAAGATCAAACTGTGCATCTAACATAGCTACATCCTTGAGTGTTTTTACCTTTTTGGCTTCCCAATTTTTAAGAATTCTACGTATATATCTCCACTTTGGTACATTTTCATCAATTGATCTATTTACTGCTTCCCCAATTAGTTCACTACCTAATGATTCACAAAATGCACCAAGCTCTATAATCGCTACTTCACTTAATGAAATTCTATTCTTCATTAAAAATTGATGACTTATTTTAAAATCATTATTTATTAACCTTTGTGAGATTAATTTTTGTTTATTATCATGACGATGATTTATATTTTTTATATCAGTATTTAGTTCCTTCGTACTTTGTATATTAGTATTTAGTAGCTTGTGATTTTCCACCAGTGGGTTACCAGCAACAGGTTTTCCAGCAGGTGGGTTTTCCACTGGTGGATAATCATCCACTGGGATTTCGTAAATAATTGTCTCCCACCTAACAATTTTGTTTTTTTCATCTCTAACAGGAAATCTTTTAATATATCCGTATTCTTTTAACTCCTGCATTCCAGCTCTTAAGCTATTAATACCATCTTTTGCATGTTGCGATAATTCCTCTCTATAAAACACCCAATCATCTGGAAGTGTAAGTATGTAAGCTAATATTCCTTTCGCCTTCCACGAAAGCCTCTTATCCTTTAGACCGGTATTATTAATAACGGAATAATTATTATCCTTTTTTACTCGGAAAATCCCCATATTATCTACCTCTCATATTTTCAAACCTTTTTTACTTACTTATTGCAACTCTTAACTTTCTCATGACAAAATCTACTTTCCACACTTTTTAAACCAAAGTGCGGTTAAAAAGAACTTAAAGTTCGATTCATTACTAAAAAAAATATTATCTACACTCTTATCAAAAAACTTTGCAATCTTCCCAGCTGTCTCCATTGATGGAGTTCTTTCTTTTTGATCAATCATTCGAATATAGCGTTCAGTTACTCCGCAATAGCTAGCAATTACTTTATATAAGTTTTTTTTTGGATCGTACATTTTATTTCCCATTATCACACCTCCATAAGAACAATTAGTTCTAAATACAGATTAAAGAACTAATTGTTCTTTGTCAATGCATAAAAGAACTTTTTGTGCTAAAATGAATTCAAAGAGAACAATTAGTTCAATTAGAGAGGTGAACAATGTGATAGGACTTAGAATAAAATCCTTACGAAAAAAAGAGAATTTAACTCAAAAACAACTGGCAGAAAAAATCGGCGTATCCCAAAGAATGATAGGTTACTACGAATCAGAAGAGAGGTTCCCTCCACATGATGTTTTAACTAAATTAGCTGATTGCTTTTCAGTTTCAGCTGACTATTTACTTGGTCGATCTGTTACAGGCGAACCAAACGAACAAGTAACGCCAAAAGATGAGAAAGATATAGCAAAAAGAATGGAAGAAATAAAGAAAGATCTACAAGGGGAAGATGGCTTAATGTTCTCTGGTGAACCTATGAGTCAAGAAGCGGTAGAGTCATTATTAGATGCGATGGAGTACATTGTAAAACAAACAAAAGTAATCAATAAAAAATACGTGCCTAAGAAATATCGTAATCCAGACGATAACTGATGCAAGCTTAGGAGGGAAAACATTGAAATTCGTCATTAGAGATCTAGTCCAACAACTTTGCACCAAATACAACACGAAAAACCCCTATGAGCTTGCAGATTACTTAAAAATACATGTACTAACATGGGATTTACATGAAGAAATAAATGGTTTTTATAAATATGAAAAAAGAAATCGTTTCATTGTTATTAATACTAATTTATCTCCATCTATGCAGCGAACTGTTTGTGCCCATGAATTAGGACACGCGGTTCTACATACTCATGCAAATACACCTTTTCTGCGTAAGAATACATTCTTTTCCGTTGATAAATTAGAGATAGAAGCAAATACGTTTGCTGCGCTTTTGTTAATTGACCAAAAGACCATTCAGCGTGGTGATACAAAAGCATGTATAGCATACAAAAATAATATTCCTGTTGAACTTTTGGAATTTTACAAGCCTTGCTAAAGGAATTAAGATGTTTTAATTGTTGGTTCAAACGCTGACGAGGAACAAAGAGTGCTCCATCGTTAAATCAGAAGAAATGAAATAGTATCTATTGTTTAAAAAATCTATACAGTTAAAGCAAATAAAAAAATACACCTCCAATTGTTAATTATGTGTCTAACAATTGGGGTGCACTTCAATAACAGTAGGTCTTTTTCAAAAAATCAATAAGCCCTAATATTGTCTATCCTTCACTGTACGAAAATCAATACACTACTTAAATATTACTTTCCTTGTACAGAAATTCCTAATACATAGTAATCTGGATGTAGAGTAACTACAGACTCCCCAGGTTTTACCCACTGTAGAGGACTTACATTTAATTCTACGCTATGATTATCTTTTTCAAAACGATTGATATAATCCTTATCATTTTTTACAAAACTATCAATTTCTTTTTTTAATTCTGGATTTGGATTTACTAATCTATCAATCTCTTTATCAAGAGTGAAATTCGGATTTATCATATGCATCCAGTTTTTCGCTAGCTCAACAGTTGATTTGTCAACGACAAACATGAAATAGAAGTTATCTTCATCCTTCCCAACAAACGAAAATGAACCATGAGAGTCAATCATTCTTGGTAAATTAGGAGTATATAGATCAATTTCTGATGCTACATATCTATATCTGAAATTCGCATTATATTTCTTATTTACTTCAGTAACAAGATTTTGACCTTGTTTAGAAATAGATCGCTCTCTTACAGATGAAATTTCAATTGAATATCTATCAAAGAAAAAATCATCTGTCACTAACGCATTGGGAATACCTATTGGCGTTACCCCTGGTTTTGTCTCTGGTTTTGTCTCTGGTTTTGTCTCTGGCTTTGGCTCTGGTTTTGTCTCTGGTTTTGTTTCTTTTTCAACTGCATTAATAGAGTTATATAAGAACTGACTATACGCTTCACGTGTTACAAACATTTTTGGAGAATACATATTACCTCCTGTACCAATTGTAACCCCATTTTCCTCTAATGCACTAATTGCACCGTAAGACCAAGAATTTTTATCAACATCTGCAAATTTTGTTGTTTTCGTTGCCTTAAATTTAAAAGCATTTGTAAGTGCTTGTGCCATTTGTTCACGAGTTAAAATATCATCTGGACCATACTTTCCATCACCAAATCCATTTACAAATCCTGCTTTAGCAAGTGCTAAGATTTCTTTTTCAAACAAATGTCCTTTAATATCAGTAAACGGATTTTTGAAGCTAGCATCTGCATCTGCTGGTTTTAGGTACATATAAATCATTCGAGCAACTTGCCCACGAGTTACATTGTCACCAAAGCCAAAGATATTATTTCCGTACCCTTGCACTACTTTACGATTTGTTAAATCATAAATTGCTTTTGTAGACCAGTGATTTGCTGGAACATCTTTAAATGTTGTATCTGCCTGTACATTTGATAAAGATGTTAAATTTGTTGCTGCAAGTACTACACCTGTTAAAATCATTTTTTTCATTTTCATGCTATTTCCCCTTCTTCTCCTAATTATGATTACGAATGAAAATATACTTTATTTTCCAACGTAATCATAATAACACAAATGCATTATATTTATATATATTTATTTATTGTTTTTGATAATAAAAATACTAATTCTCCCCAGAACGCTATAGACTCACAAAAAAACGCTTCTTTCCTATAGAAGAGTTTTCACTACATTTTTACTGTTAAATAGCATTTTCCTTTATCTTAGTAAATGTCTGCTGTATTCTTTTTAAAACTAGCCGAGATATTGTTTTAGTATTTCTAGCCCTATTTTCAACTCTTCTAATGAGTTTGTAGAGGATAGAGCAACTCGTAAATACTGATTAGACATGGTTTGTGCGGTAATAAAACGCTCGGAATGAAAAACCCGAATGCCGTGTCTCTCCAAATCTGTTTTTAATTGAAATGCATCATAATGATTTTGAATCGGTAGCCAACGGTAAAAACTAAAAGGATGCCCGACAGGATTGTTGGAAGAAAAATATCCTGAATAAAAGCCTTCCTATAATTGCATTTCATTGCTAACACACTAGATTTCACAGTGCTTTCCATTTGTTTTGTGACTGATGTTAAATACACTGGTATTTCTCTAAATAATAGTTCTTATCGGTTCATATATTAAATATGATTTTAAGAGTACATTTTTTAATGAATAGTTAGGGAACAAATAACATTTAGGGAACATTTGCTTTGAAGTATACAAACCTTGACATAAAAAGAAAGTAACTGCATCAAGCATTTTAGAACAAAAATTCCGAAATGTTGACAAGACCCTAACGAATAAAGGAGGAATAGAGCATGGCTCGCTCAATTCGTGTTCTCTACCGAGGCGTACAAGGCAGAGTACGGAGAAACTTTAACTGGCCCCCTATTAGACAAAACTCTGCAGTTGTAATCACTGCTGCAGAGTGGCGATTCTCCGGAGGGGTTTTTGGTTCTGCTGGTCGCCCCCACTTAGGTGAAGCTAATGTCTTTGTAACAAATATCGGCCCGCATGATCCCGAAGGTGGACCAGGTAGTTCGGGTGGAGTAGAATTCCATCTTCACGTCAATTCAGCATCCCCTTTAGACGTCATTGTCACAATTTCTGTACTGGAGGATATTGAAAACTTTGTAAATGCCTAGCACTGTACAACTCGAGAGCTTCTAGTAAGGTTAAAACAATTAGTCGAATGCCATTACTTACCGATTCCCCTTAGAAACCCCAGAGATAAATGGGGTTTCTTTTAGTTAAATAACTATTTGGTGTAATTTTCAAAATAAAATCGCTTGTCCATTTCACTTTGCTCTATCATTGTATTTTCTATTAATAATAAGAACTTTTAGAGGTGAATTATATTGGACAAGTTTTTATCTTTTGCAGTACTTAATCCCGATTCGATTGGACCCACGCTTCCACCTATGCAACCTTTTCAATTCCCTTCTGGTCACACAGGTTCAACGGGTACTATTGGTGCTACCGGACTGACCGGAAGTACTATTACAATTATTCACGTAATAAAAGCACTCCATAAGGAATGCCTTTTATTATGCCGAAGAAGAAAATTTATCAGCTGCAGAACGAAAAAATCCGAATAATCGGACACTTCCTTTAGTTAAACGAGTGATTGGAGGATTCCCAGAAGATTGGGGAACTTATACAGATAAAAAAGCATGTCATGGAAATATGACATCTACTGATACACTTGGTATTGCACCAAACGCAAAACTTTTCGATATTCGTATCTTCGAAAAAGAAGGAATAGAAGAATCTTTTCTAGATGTAGTAATTGAAGCTTATGATTGGGCAATTCAACAGCTTCGTCGCAATGGGACTCCTCAAATACTTTCCAACTCATGGGGGGATAGGTGCAGTTCCAGAGGCCACTGATAACTCAAACAGGCATATTAGTATTATTTTCAGCCGGTAACTGTGGAGATCCTTGTGGAAGTAGAAATCCTAATTATTGTAGAACGAATGGCCCCGGCAAGAGTATACATGGAATTAATGGACATCCATTAGTAATGACAGTAGGTGCTGCTAATATTAATGATGTTCGTGCAGGATATAACGCTCAGGATCCAGCTAATTTTGATGAACATAAACCAGATTTCTGTGCATCTACTCACTTTACTGGTTATCATCACAACAATATTGGTACTTCCGCTGCTTGTCCGGTTGCTGCTGGAGTTGTTGCGCTTCTTAAACAAGCTAATCCTGATTTAACATAGAATAAAGCTAAAAAAGTGCTAATGGATATAGCAAAAAACTTAGAGGAACCTGGTTGGTACTCAGATACCGGTGCTGATATGATTCAAGCAAATGCAGCATTTAATCGTCTTATGGAGCATAATTAGTCTATAAATAATCTTATAATATGAGCTAATCCTTTTTTCATTTCTTGTAATCATTCCACATAAGATCAAAAGTTAGTTTTTAGAAACTCTCCAGCCATCTATAACTGTACTTCGTTCAATTATTATAAAATTAATACAACTCAATATCTTTATCAAATTAGTTTTTTAAATTCCCGTTCTTTACATTACAAAAATCTAATATTCTTTTTTTATTCTAATACATTTTTAAAATAAGATATTTATATTTCTCTAACCCTGAAAATTTCGAGGATTATCTAAGATTTAAGCAACACTTCCAAATGGTATTTATATCCAAGGGTTTCATGTAATTTCATATATATATCAAAAAATAATTAACCATGATAAATGCAAATTTTCCATTTAATACTTGTATAAACAAATGAGTTCGTTCACAAGTTATATTTGAAATACTGCTTTCTAAGCAAAAATATAATTAAGGTGGTGAAACTATAAGAATGAAAACACCTATTTTCCCTGGTGGTACTAGTGATCCTGAAAACGAATTACTTGTTTCCGGCAGTTTTCGTAATCATTCTACAACTGTAAATTCTATACAATCACTAGTCAATCAAGTAAGCGAAAATCAGTTCCAATCATATTTAACCCATTTAGTTTCATATCCAACAAGGTTTTCTACTAGCTCTTTTTATGAAGAAGCCGCAACATGGACTCGTGAGATATTAAAGGAAATGGGATATACAACTAGTAGCGAAACAATACGCGTAAACAATGAAAATAGCCAAAATGTTATCGCAAATAAAATGGGTACAAATCCTGATGAAGAGAAACACTTAATTATTATTACTGCACATCTTGATTCTGTTAACCATAGTGGAGGGCCTTCATCTAATGCTCCTGGAGCCGATGATAATGGCAGTGGTAGTGCAGGAGTTTTGGAAATTGCTCGTGTATTCAAAGACATTCCCGTACAACATGATCTACGTTTTATCCTTTTTGGAGGAGAAGAACAAGGATTATTAGGTAGTAAACAATATGTTGAGAACCTAACTACTCCAGATAAAAATCGCATTCGAGCAGTTATTAATATGGACATGATAGGAAAATTAAATACTTCGACACCAGCAGTATTAATTGAAGGTTCACCTTTATCTGAAGAGCTCATTAATGGATTAAAAAATGTAGCATCTTTATATACAAATCTCGATGTCAAGGTATCTCTAAATCCATTTGATAGCGACCATGTATCTTTTCTTAATAAGGGGATCCCTGCTGTTTTAACAATAGAGGGCGAAGACTCTTTGAATCCTAATGACCATACCGCAAACGATACTCTTGAGCATATCTATTATCCACTTGCTCTTGATATTTTACGAATGAATATAGCTTTTATTGCTTCTCAAGTTACAAATTTAGAATGAAAGAGGGAATTTTCATGAACAACTTTACTCATGAAGAAAGTTTCAATAACTCAACAGACAATTCTAAAGACCCGACCCCTACCAGACGTAATTGTGGAACTATGAGTATGCACGAAAAATTATTAGAGGAATCCGAAGAATACAGAAAAAAACGAGAAAAAATTGAAAAAACGACTGAAGAATTTATTAAGAATAAACAACAATAAACATTTTTACAATCGTTTTCGAATAAAACATTATTTGAAATACTGAACGAAACTTACAGAATATCAGCTAAAAGGAGAAATTAAAATGCCAAATCAAACTAACTCAGCAGAAGGAAAAAATACACCTACTGTGCGTAGATGCGCAACTATTGAGCTTCACCATAAATTACTAAATGAGTCTGAACAATATAAGAATGCTCGTATTGAAATTGAAAGTGTAACAAATGAATTCCTGAATAGTGCGCGTCTAGAATCAGAAAGACCAGTTGTTAAAATCCCTGTAGTAGTCCATATTGTATGGAATACTGAGGAACAAAACATCTCAGATGAACAAGTCCATAGTCAAATTGATGTTTTAAATCGTGATTTCCGAGCAACAAACCCTGACATAGCAAATGTACCTTCTGCATTTAAAGATTCTGTAAGTGATGCTAGAGTAGAATTCTTTCTTGCTACAAAAGATCCTGACGGAAATCAAACAAATGGTATCACTCGTACCCAAACAACTCAGCAATCATTCTCAGTAGATGATGCAGTCAAATCAGAAAGTGCTGGTGGAGTAAATGCCTGGCCTGCTGATAGATACTTAAATTTATGGGTTTGTGAGTTAGAAGGTGGGCTTTTAGGATATGCACAATTCCCTGGTGGACCAGCTGATAAAGATGGAGTTGTTATCACATACACTGCATTTGGTACTACAGGTACTGCAAAAAAACCTTTCCATTTAGGACGAACAGCTACTCATGAAATTGGTCATTGGTTCAATTTATTCCATATTTGGGGTGATGATGGAAATGCATGCAATGGCACTGATCGAGTTGATGATACGCCTAATCAAGGAGGAGATAATGTTGGTAGTTCACAAGGTGCACCTGGTCGTCCTGTAATAACATTTCCACATACTTCTTGTAACAATGGACCTGATGGCGATATGTTTATGAACTATATGGATTACGTTGATGATGATACTATGGTTATGTTTACAAAAGGTCAAGTAGATCGTATAGATGCATGTCTTGCTGGACCACGTTCATCCTTTCTTACAAATTAATACGATAACCTAATTTTAAAACGATGTAGGTTAGGATTAAATAATAAGTATATACATGCAATAAGTACCCTGCAAATCATAATAAATTAAATCTCGTTAAAACAAAAAGAGATGTCCTAGTACTATATCTAGGGCATCCCTTTATTTTTACTCAGCTTAAAACATAACTCGTCTAAATTTCTAGATTTTATACATCTCTAACATGGATTGTGGAACAACTTTTTTTCCCACTACTTTAAATTCAATTTCCCCTTTTTCTCCATATATTAGTTCTATAATTGGAATAGTTACCATTAATTTTCCCTTCTTTTTTCTTTCTGTCTCTAAATCAATTATTTTCATGTCACAATCCCCTTTATTCATTATAAACAAGGAGAAAGCACTCATTTGAGTGCTTTCTCCTTGTTTATAAGTGGACCTTGTAGGACTCGAACCTACGACCGAACGGTTATGAGCCGTTTGCTCTAACCAGCTGAGCTAAAGGTCCAAAGCATAAAATTTACTTCATAAGGCGTATTCACATATATCATTTTACCATATAATGTATCAATTCACTTTACTTTTTATTTAATATGCACATTTACATCGTGTTAAAAGTGTTTATTTTCTGCACTCCTAATATTTTGTAATTAGTACTATCTTTTAATACCTTTACAGAGATCTGATTAACAGTAAATAAAATGTATATATCAATCATATTAAAAATGATATAGTTACAACATTGAATTGTTTATATTTTCAAATGCTTTTATGCCATATTTCTTTATATCAGAAATTGTAACTAAATTATATGCCTGTTTCATTGTATTAAAGCAATTATCTATCTCTTCTTTTTCCATAATAGGTTTACCGGGATCATTATCTTCTAATTCTAGATGCGCAACTTCCCATGGTAAGTCAAATAGAATCATTTTTTCTAAACTCTTCCCACTATAACAACCTAAAGTATTGATTACACAGTCTAATATTTCCTTTTCTATTTGACTTAATTGATTTGTACTATCATAATTAACTTCAAGATTGTCGTACTGATATACTTTATATTTATTAAAAATAACTCGATATACCGGGCCATGACTTCCTACTTCACAATCATCTTCAAATAAATATGTTCCAGTAAACACCTTACAAAATCCTTGCGCATAGTATAACAGCTTTTGAAGAGCTAAAGGAGTAATATCATCATTTTTATATAGCAAATAGTTAGCAACTTCCTCGATTTTCGTAGTCTGCGTAGAAGGAATATCATCATTTTCCTGTAGCTTTGCGATTGCTTCTTTAGAGACTCTATATGCTTTTTGAGTAATTAAATCTTTATTTCTTTCCAAAATATCTAGCATAAAACATTGATCTCTACCTAATCTTTTCAATATATCCGAGTACTGCTTTGTCGGAATATCTCCATTTACATACCTTGTTAGGGTAACTTCTCCCCAACCTAAAAGTAAAGACAATGGACGTTTTCCAATCTTATATTTTTCTAAAACCTCTCTTATTTCAGAAATAGTAACTAACTGTTCCTGTTGTCTATAGGCATGATCTAATTGTTCTAAATTATAATCATGAATGTTAGGAACAAATATTTCAGATTTACACTCCTCGCAATTTGCTTCTTTACCTACGTAATGATATTGCTTCCCTCTAATGACTGTCACTTTTGGAACATCTTTAGTAGAATACTTTACCATATCTCGACAAAACTCACATAAAACCAACATAAAAATCCTCCCTCATTTTAAAACCATTAGTCACTTATCTTTACCTAAAAAGATAAGTGACTGGTTTATTCCTTTTATGGAAAGAAACAACTATCATGTATTTGTTCCTGTCCTTATTTTCACTTAGATTCATCTTAATATATATATCTACCGACTTCTTTTGTCCCCAATTATCTAACTCATATTGTGGACAAAAGATATACAATTTTTCATGAGCAAAATTTGGATTTTTATTATTAACTGCATAACAAAAATCACGTACTCCTATATTAAGAAGAATCTCTTTCACTTTACTAGCGTTAATCTTATTAGCCTCTAAAAATTCACTATTCTCTTTCCTTTTTTCATTTCGAGAAACCGTAAATCGATTATTTTTAATTAATTTTTTAAACTCTAATATGTACTGCTCAATCTCCCCGATTGTAAAATTAGTGTGCTTTTTTGTCTCCCTATTTTGAAAGCTAATATGCATTAAAATTCTTTCCCCTTTCAAATCGTACCTCATATTTACTAGAATTACAATAAAAAAACGTATCAATTGATACGTTTTTTAAAAAATTCACAGTAAAATTCTATTCATCCTTCTTATAATGAGTACATTTATGTCGTCTACAAAACTTCTATATAATTATTTTTGCTGCGATTCGTAAATCTATTATGTATCTATTTTAAAATCACAGTTTCATGTATCCGTGTATACATTTAACGTAAAAAAACTACATATCCCTCCAAATTCCCTGATAAACAAATCAATTACTCATATGTATTCTCCCCCTATATAAACTTCCTATCTTAATCTGTTTTTTTATACAGAAATATATATTTATACCTGTTTAAACCCAAACAAAAAAGGCCTCCTCAAGTCGATTAATTGTGCATAGCAAAATAAGCTAAATACACTAATCGGCTCAAAGAAGCCCTCTCAAAATTAAAGTAAGAACAAAACTTACTTCTACAACTCAACCACAACACATAAGGTGTGGGAATGAACGGAATCAAATAAACTAACAATATACCTATATATTACAAAATACATAGGTTTATATCAAGATATTTTAAAATATTTCCAAATGCTGATTTTTAACCTATATTTTCTCCCAAATAAAAAAGCATATAAATACTTTACTCTTTCCAAAACTGTTCCAATAGAATGACAATCATGGTACCCACGAGTAATCCATTCATTAAAACATATTGTAAGGAAGAAGGAATGCCGCTAAATGCGCTTTCTGGAAGAAACATTATTCCTAAACTGATTAATAATGTAATTCCTAATATTGTTAATCGGCGTTGATTTAATTCTTCTCTTAAAATTGATTGAAATGAAATGCCTATTACTTGGACAAATGTTGCTAAAAGTGCAGCATTAGCAATAGGGCCTGGAAGCAAGGATATAAAGCTTACGATTGAGGGAACAAAAGAAATTCCTGCTAATATAAGACTCGCTATAAGGAATGACTTCACTTTTCTTTGTCCTGTTAATTGAATAAATCCTGCTGATGCAGGTAATGGTACAATACCAATTGTAGAAAACAACGACGAGATAATATGTGATATACCTCCGACCCATACACCACGGTTCAATGTCTGCTTTTCATTTTCTTTAGATAAGGGAGCTACTTGTTTTACAGCTGAAATAGCAGCAATTGTATTTGCAACTAAAAGAAATGTAAATAAAGTTGCAGTTAGGGTCATTCCAATATCCAATCTAGGTGTGCCCCAAGCAAATATCTCTGGTAACTTAACTAGCGTTGTGTGTGTAGGCATATAAGATGATTTTCCTAAAAGAGCATACAAAAGCCAACCACATGAAATTCCAAGTAACACAGCGTACCTTTTCATCCATCCTGTCTCTTTAATTGATAAGAAAGTAATAAGGGCAAAAACAAAGAGCGCAATAGTAGCTGTTGGATAATCAGGATGAGTTGCAGATCCTTGTAATCCCATCATTCCTTTTAGTAACACACCACTAAGTTGAAGTGCTAAAATTAAAAGAAATGTCCCTGTAACTAAAGGAGTAAATAAACGTAAGATTCGATGAACAAGCCCTGTTATACCAAGAACGAAGAGTAATATACCTGCAATAATTACCCCACCTTCTAAAAGTTGCAACACGTCTTTTGCACTTTGTCCCTGATGCATAGCAACTTGGCCCAGTATGACAAATATACTTACCCATGAACCGGCTGGACCATCCGCTATGGGATAGCGATGCCCAAACCATGCTTGTATAAATGAACTTATTCCCACGACTAAAAAAGTTCGTTGCATTAATGTTGAAATATCTTCTACTGATAAATGGAATATGCCACCAATAATGATAGGCAATGCAATTGCATTTGCTAATAAAAAAACAAACCACTGTAGAATATTAAAGCTTGTATTAAAGTATTTTTTATTCATATTATTCTCCTTTACCGAAAAAGAATCTCATAGTAAAAATCCATCCTTTCTATACAGTTAAATTAAAAAGGATGGATTTTGTAACTCTATAAAATCATTTTAATTATATAGATAGATTTTTAATTAATTACCAAGTACGGAACGGTAAGAATTTCCCGTTAAGTGTAATAACGATACGAGGATCGCCACCTGTTGGATCTTCTTGTGTATCCACACCTAGATTGAAGTTGATTGCACTCATTACACCTTCTCCAGCTTTTTCTAATATTAATTCTCTAAGAGTTGGGGCATATTGTAACATCATTTCATATAATCGATATAAGATTGGGTCTGTAGGAGGCATTTGCATTACTTGACCTCTAAGTGGAACTACTGTTAATGCCTGAACTACTTCTTCATCTAATTCTAATAGTTTACCGATTTTTTCTGCCTCCGGACGTGTCATTGTAGCCTGCCCTAATAATGCTGTTACAACCCAAGTCTCAGAGTTTTCACTTACTTTTGAAATTTCTTCCCATGTTAAACCTTTTGCAATTTTTGCTTCCATAATTTTTTGCGTAGCTTCTTGTCTATTCATATCTAATAACTTCCCTTCATTTAAGTAATAATTACTGTTTCATACCATTTAATGTTTTATATCCATCAACTACTACATCTAATTTACCTGTGTGTGGATCAATAATTAAACCATGTACAGGAACATCTTTTGGAATAAGTGGATGGTTTCTTACTAAATCAACATTAGCTTGAGTCGAATCACAGATATCATCGAATCCAAATAACCATTTTTCAAGGTCAACACCAGCATATTCAATTGCTGCTAAAATTTCTGGTGAAGCTACTCCACGATCTAATATTTTTTGAAGTGTTCCTTTGGGATTAGTTTGGCTTGCACCACATCTATGGTGTCCGATAAGAAAGATTTCATCTGCTTTTAGATCATATACTGATGCTACAACACTTTGCATAACACTATCGAAAGGAGAAGCAATCTTACCACCTGCATTTCTAATAACTTTTGCATCCCCATCGTGTATATCTAAAGCTTTTGGAAGTAGCTCAATTAAACGAGCATCCATGCAAGAAACAACAACCATACGTTTTTTAGGCATTTTTGTTGCTTCACGGAGAGCGTATTCCTTATTTTCTACAAATTGTTCATTGAACGATAAAATATCTTGTAATAACATATTAGTAACCTCCTTTAAATCTAGATGTATTTTTTTGTTGCGTCCTCTGTGTTATAAGTAAATATAACTAATAAACAATGCGATGTAAGAGGATAAACTAAGTATAGTGAATTGTATCGATAAGCAGAATAAGTTGGCGAAACACTTTCTGCTTTTCTACTTTCACGATGAAAGGATTGGTTTATATTATTGATCAAACAGATTTTGAGATACTGAAATTATTAGGAGAAAACTCAAGAATACAATGGAAAGAACTAGGTCAAAAAATACATATGACTGGGCAGGCTGTAGGAAATCGAATTAGGAGATTAGAGGATTTAGGGATTATTGAACAATATACAATCGCTATAAACCGAATCAAACTAGGACAAACCGTGACTGCATTTGTTACTTTGTTTGTCACATCAGCTAATCATCAAGAATTTATGGATTTCTTTCAAAAAGAAGAAGAAATATCTGAAGTACATCGTGTAAGTGGTGAAGGATGTTATTTATTAAAAACACATTTTTCTTCTAATGAAGAATTGGATAACTTTCTAGGTCGACTATTAAAATATGGGAATTATCGTGTTAACCTATCAATAGGGAAGTTAAAATAAAGTCTTTTTTCTTCCGAGGGGATAAGTTATTTTCTAATCCTTATTTCTATAGAGATAATAAGAGCCTTACTACAATTTGTGTGTAGTAAGGCTTTTTAAATACTTATTAAATGCTATCTAATTGGCAGGGACTACCACATTAAAGGTAACCCCTTTTCATAATTATTGACTTGCTTTTACTATTTCCTTTAAATATCTTTGCATACTTTGATTTACTGCATAGACATAACATCCATTTATTCCGCGAGATAATAGTACGTAATAAATACGTTTAATATAGGATGTTAACTCCTCATTATTTATATCTGTTCCCTTAATTGGAAGACCATTTCGATCTTTATATTCTTTTGGATTCACTACAATCTTAGCTTTATTTAAATCATAGTCTCCATTTTCTTCACCTGCGTAATCACAATCAATTTCAGCTCCTAAAATCACACCAACATAATTTAAATCCGCACCTTGTGTAGTATGTATACATCCTATTTCCTCTATACTATTCTCAAAGTTAATCCAACCTTTTACCTTTGAGTTCCATTTGAATGTCTCACCTGTAACAGGATCTTTTATATCATAATGATTTTTGTCCTTCTGTGTAATCCATTTCCAAGAATAACCCGCGACTACACGACATAATTCATGTTTTTCATTTAACATTTTCATAGATTTATTCAATTCTGTAATAGAGTCCATTACCTTAAAATCATAGCCCCGCAATAACCCTTCTTCATACACTCCAACATTATTTGCTATTTGTAAATATTTACGAAGCCATGCTAAATATTGATCTCCAGACTTTAAACGAAATTGTTTATGTAAAAGATGCTTTCTATAATTCTTTATAAGTTTCTGGAATGCATCTGTATCTATATCTGCTGGTCGAATTGTTTGGTATGGATCATAAACTATTGTTAAATGATATGCAAATGTTTCTATTAATTCCAACTCGTTTGTATAACCATCATCAGTAACTAAATGTTTTAAATCACGTGCTTGTTTACCAAAATATTGTTTCAGACGATGAGCTTCATCTACAAAAACATATTTATATTTAGATCCTCTATTTTTTGCTTTCTTAATAAATAATGAAGGTGAAAGTACTGTAATATCTTGTAAACCTAGTTTTTTCATTAAACTCTTATATAAATTTAAAGAATGATTTTGTGGGACAATAAGTGCAATGTCTTCATGAGGCAGCCCCTCACGTGCTTTACCAGTTTTATCGTCATAAGCAAGCGCATATAAGATATTTGTTAATACAATTGTTTTACCGGTACCCGGGTCCCCTGTAATCAAATGTCGACTATTTGATGTAGTAAGCATCGTATTAAAAATGTCTTTGCAAACCTCAATTTGATTTGCCGATAACTCTTTAAACGGTGAATATTTATAAATAAATTTATTATGTATCTCACCTAAATTCTCACTAGCTACCCCTTCTTTAATTAACTCATTCCAAATTTCTTTAAACATACTTTGAACATCTTCAATGCCGTTATAAGAATGAATCTTTTGGCCCCTTACTTTATTCAGTAAGTTAAATTTATCATCTGCAGATAAATATTCAATTAACAATGTTTCAATATGCTTAATTGAACTTTCATTAAATAATTCACTTTTTATTACAATAACTTCATTGAATGTTTTAGCTTCATCACTTATATGTGCAACAAAACGCTCATATATATCTGTAGACTTACCTACATATAAATTCTTCTTATCC
>NZ_JAKUDW010000051.1:0-38405 GCF_022662595.1 Bacillus cereus group sp. BfR-BA-01524
GGAATACAAGGTCCAATTGGTCCAACGGGTCTCCAAGGAATTCAGGGGATACAAGGAGTGCAAGGTCTCCAAGGCCCAACTGGTCCAACCGGCCCTCAAGGTCTACAAGGAATAACCGGTCAGGCCGGCCCAACCGGTCCAACGGGAGCAACCGGCCAGACGGGAGCGACGGGTCCCCAAGGTCCACAAGGAATTCAAGGACCACAAGGAGAAACGGGTCCAACGGGAGCAACCGGCGAGGCGGGAGAAACGGGTCCCCAAGGAATCCAAGGGATCCAAGGTCCACAAGGGATAACCGGTCAGGCGGGAGCAACCGGCCAGACGGGAGCAACCGGTCCCCAAGGTCCACAAGGAATTCAAGGTCCACAAGGAATAACAGGGCAGGCGGGAGCAACCGGCCAGACGGGAGCGACTGGTGCAACTGGACCGACCGGAATACAAGGCATACAAGGAATCACTGGAGCAACAGGGGGAACGGGGGAAACGGGTCCAACAGGTGCCACGGGTCCAACTGGCTTGACAGGAGCAACCGGATCATCTGCTATATCGACAGGTGGCGGATATTTCTTTTCTACAGCAACAAGTACAATTGCTGCAAATGCCAACATTCCAATTAATTCAGGGTCCACTGTATATGGCACTGGTGTATCTTTAACTAGTGCTACGACAGTCACAGTAGCGACGCCAGGAATATATTTAGTAAGCTACTATTTTCAAGGGGATGCAAATGGGGGGAATGAGACAGTATCTGTTAGATTGCTATTAAATGGAACGCAACTAACAGGAAGTTTTATACAAAACGTAACGACATCAACTGTCGTAATCGAACCAGCCATTTCAAATACACTTCTTGTGAATGTGACGAGTGCCAATTCAACATTAATATTACAAAATGGCCCGTTAGGTGTAGGGCATGTGACTACTATAGCAGGTGCGATTACAGCAAGTTTAAATGTAGTGAGAATTTTATAAAGAATATAAAAAACACAAGGAATGTCTTTGTAAGACACACCTTGTGTTTTTTAATATTAAATAAACATTTTCTTTATCTTTTTGGTTGAAAAATATGTTGAAAGAAGTATTTGTGATGTAAGTTATCTACAACTTTATTTGCTTGATATGTGCGATGTTGTTCTAATCGAAGTCTTTGCTCCATCATTTTTATTGCGTGATCAGATAAACGTAACATAATACATTCTCCTTTTCTATAAATATAGGTGACTATTTGATATCGATCCCATATTTATAATTAAGGAGGCAAAATGTGTAACATAGGCAAAAAACACCTTCCTCTCCCATTACGCTTACGAGGTTAGCTGTCGGACTCGGGAAGTGAGAGTTTCCCTACTTAAAAAAGATTCGCCCCAAGTAGCATAGCTACAAAATTGGTTCCCCCGCTCCAAAATTTGGACTCAGCAAAAGGTTTTATAAAGTAAAAAATAACATAAAGGAGCGAACAAGTCAAATTATTTTGTGTATTCTGTCTTTTTTAATTGCGTAAGAATCATACCGTCAGGAAGTATTGTATCTGATACTGTAATGAATCCGTGTTTTTTATATAAAGTAATAGCAGGGGTATTCGCTTTACCCGTTTGTACAATGTATGTCATTGAAGAAGGGAGCATGTTAAATATATAAATTAGGAGTTTCGTTGCGACTCCTTTTTGAAAAAAATCGGGCGATACAACTAACCTGTGGATATCGATTAGTTTTTCTTCTTGTACAAAAGAAATAAAACCGACAAGTTTATTTTCAGAAAAATATCCATAGAATGTTTCAACGCAACTTTGAATATCGTTTACAGTATCATATAAACGAGGTATGGCAGTACTATTTAAGTAGTCCGCTTCAACTTTATAAGCTGGAATTTGAACTTGTAAAATGGATGTTGCTACTTCAAAAGAACAGGAGTTTAACTTAAGAATCATAGAAAATGAAGCCTCCTTTAAATATGGTATATTAATATATTTTCTTTATGGGTGAGTTTGACAATATTTTTCTTTTTTGCATATAATATATGTATCTCCATATGTAAAATAGTAGTAAATATATTTCTATAGTGAAATATGATTAGCAATGATAAATACATATGTTTGTATTGAATCATACAAACTATAATAGAAATGGAGGACTAAAAATGGGATGGATTATCACATTAATAGTTGGTGCTATTATAGGTGCAATTGCTAGTTCTATAACGGGTAAAAATTTCCCAGGTGGTATGTTCGGAAATATTATCGCAGGTTTATTAGGTGCTTCGTTAGGTGGTAGATTATTTGGATCCTTTGGGCCATCATTTGGTGGGATTCATGTCGTGCCAGCATTATTAGGTGCAATCGTGTTAATTCTTATTGTATCATTTGTAGTGAAAGCTGCAAGGAAATAGAGATATAGATTATGATGAAGAGCCCTGAATAAGGGCTTTTCATCATTCGAAGAGGTGGTTTCATTGGAGAAAATAAATATAAGAAAAAGAGATAAGTTAAGAAAGTTTTTTAGAGAACAAAATTATTTGGCGGTATTACTTGGATTTGCGTTATTGTTCATTAATATTTTATTGCTAACAAAAATATCATTTGTTTTTACACCGTTTATCGTATTTTTAAAAACAATTTTCTTCCCAGTACTATTAGCGGGCGTACTATTTTATATTTTGCATCCATTCGTTTCGCTTTTAGAAAAGAAGGGTGTTTCAAGAATTGTATCGATAGCTTCCATATATTTAATCGTACTGGGGTTATTTGTATTTTTAGTTGTAACGGTTATCCCTATTATTAAAGATCAAATTGATGCATTAATTGATAACTTACCGTATTTCGGCCATGAGATTGAACGAGCAGCACGTAGATTTGGGGAAAGTAATTTACTCGGTAAAATTCAGGAGAATTTAAATATTAATGTTGCGAATATGGTAAAAGAATATACAGTTGATTTTACAAAGTCATTATCATCAGTAACTGGGAATGTAACTGGATTTTTGAGTACTGTTACAGAGGTTGTTTTAACATTTGTAATGGTTCCATTTATATTGTTCTATCTTTTAAAAGATGGCGAACAATTGCCGAAGCACTTCTTAAAGTTCATTTCAGAACAAAGACAACCAGCAGCAATGAGAATACTAGATGATATGCACTATGCGATTAGCTCGTATATTAGAGGGCAGATTATCGTGAGCTTGTTTATCGGTATTATGTTATTAATCGGTTACCTTATTATCGGTATTAAATATGCTGTATTACTTGCTATTTTAGCGATGATTGTAAATATCGTTCCGTACGTAGGGCCAATTATCGCTATTACACCAGCGTTAATTATCGCATTTATCGACTCGCCAGCAATGGTGTTAAAAGTAATCATCGTTATGATGGTTGTACAATTAGCAGAAGGTAAGTTTATTTCTCCGCAAGTAATGGGGAAAAAGCTAGATATTCATCCGATTACAATCATATTTATCATTTTAACTGCCGGAAACTTATTCGGGATTATGGGCATTATTTTAGCCATTCCAGGATATGCGATATTGAAAGTGTTAGTTACGCACGGTTATAGATTTGTTAAGTTGAATACATGAAAAAAGAGCTAAAACAGTGGGAACTGTTTTAGCTCTTTTTTATTAACAATTCATTTGCATATTGGCGCGCCCATTGATCCGCTTCCAATATAGCATCAAGTGAAGGATCTTTTACATTATGATGAGCTTCAACTGTTTTGTAAATTGTTTTTTCAATATCGAAAAAGGCAATTTCATTTTTTAAGTATAGCGCATTCGCAATTTCATTTGCTGCATTTAATACAGCGGGAGTAGTACCACCGATTTTGCCACATTCATATGCGTATTGTAGACAAGGGAACTTCTCTAAATCTGGTTTTTCAAAATGTAAACTACCGATTTCTAATAAATTTAATTTTTCATAGGAAGAAGGTAGCCGAGTAGGATAGTGAAACGCATATTGAATCGGCATTCTCATATCAGGAGCACCGAGCTGTGCCATAACTGATCCATCAATAAATTCTACTAAAGAATGAATGATACTTTCTTTATGAATCATTACATCAATTTTTTCATACGGAATATCAAATAGCCATCTCGCTTCCATTACTTCAAAGCCTTTATTCATTAATGTGGCAGAATCAATCGTTAGTTTTGCACCCATTAACCAGTTTGGATGTTTTAAAGCGTTCTTAGCTTGTAATGTTTGCATTTCTTCACGTGTTTTATCACGAAAAGCACCACCGGAAGCTGTTACAATTAACTTCTCAATCTCTTTATTATTTTCGCCGTTTAAACATTGGAAAATAGCTGAATGCTCACTATCTACTGGAATTAAGCGACATCCGTTTTGTTGCGCTAGTTCAGTTACGATATGTCCAGCTGCAACCAAAGTTTCTTTATTAGCAATAGCGATATCTTTCTTCGCTTTTAATGCTTCAATTGTTGGGAGTAATCCTGAAACACCGACAACAGAACTTAATACAAGATTTGAATCAGGGTGAGTAGCTACTGCGATTAAGCCATCAGTCCCGTGTGTGATTTTTGTATTTGCTGAAATACGCGTACGAAGCTTGTCTGCTAAGTCTTTTGTCGCAACGCTTACAATACGAGGTTGAAACGTTTTGATTTGTTGCTCAAGAAGATCGATATTATAATTTGCGGTTAAACCGACGATTTTAAAATGTTCAGGATGAGCTGAAACGACATCTAATGCAGATGTGCCGATGGATCCTGTTGAACCTAAAATTGATATATATTTTACCATGAAAAAAACCTCCAAAGTTGTTTCGAATATTTCTGCAAACCTATATAACATTAGACAATTGAAGTGGAAATTCCTGCTATATAAAATAGAAAACTAGGGTTTGTTTGGAAGTGAAATGTGATAAACTGTAAAAAATAACGAAAAAGCAATGAAAGAGAAGAGTACATATTCGAAACTTTTCAGAGAGCTGATATGTGGTGGGAATCAGTAAGGGATGAATATGGAATGGGCTCTGGAGCTTCTAACTGAAATGAGTAGGTAAAGACGGTTACTTCACGTTAAGAAGTTGAAGTGAGCTATAATGATAGCTAATTAAGGTGGTACCGCGGGAGTTTCTCGTCCTTTTTAAGGATGAGAGGCTCTTTTTATTTTGAGAAAGGAGGAGTTAGTGTGAGTGAAAAAATAATGTTAACAGGAATTAAGCCGACAGGTTATCCGCATTTAGGAAATTATATTGGTGCGATTAAACCTGCATTACAAATGTCAAAGAATAATGAAGGAAAAGCATTGTATTTTATAGCGGATTATCATGCGTTAAATGCTGTGCATGATTCAGAAAAGTTCAGCAGTTATACGAAAGAGGTAGCAGCTACTTGGTTATCGCTTGGACTTGGGGAAGATGTTATTTTTTATCGACAAACAGAAGTATCGGAGATTCTAGAATTAGCTTGGATTTTAGCTTGCCTAACTCCGAAAGGTCTTATGAACCGTGCTCATGCGTATAAAGCGAAGGTGGAGCAAAATAAAGAAGCGGGTTTAGAGGTAGATGCAGGAGTGAATATGGGATTATATACGTATCCGATTTTAATGGCGGCTGACATATTACTATTTCAAGCTACTCATGTACCAGTTGGGAAAGATCAAATTCAGCATATTGAAATTGCACGTGATATTGCGACGTATTTTAATCATACATTCGGCACGACATTTACACTTCCGGAGTATGTAGTGCAAGAAGAAGGAGCAATATTACCAGGACTTGATGGAAGAAAGATGAGTAAAAGTTATGGGAATGTAATCCCGTTATTTGCAGAGAAAGAAAAACTACGAAAGTTAATATTTAAAATCAAAACAGATTCTTCACTTCCGAATGAACCGAAAGAAGTAGAAACATTATTTATGATATATAAAGAGTTTGCGAGGGAAGATGAAATACAGTCGATGCGTGAAAAGTATGAGACTGGAATCGGATGGGGCGATGTGAAAAAAGAGTTATTTCGCGTTGTAGATCGTGAGTTAGCTGGACCGTGTGAGAAATACACTATGTATATGAATGAACCAAATTTATTATATGAAGCGTTAGAAAAAGGTGCTGAGCGAGCAAGAAAAATCGCGAGGGTAAATTTAGCGGAAATTAAAAAACGGATTGGATTTGAGAGGGGGCGCTGAGCGTTCCCTCGTTTTTCGATATCAATTATTCTTCATATCGATACATAGAGCAATAAGTTCGCACTTCTTTTCCGAACTTATTAGTTGCATATATTAAAAAGTATGCTAATATAGGGTTGCTTATTAAACGTGTTTAATAAGTTTAATTAAAGGTACTTATTAAAGATGTTTAATAAGTACCTCCCATATAATAAAAAAGGAGAGGATTGTATGAAAACGGAGAAAGAAAAGATGGTGGCAGGAGAAATGTATATTGCGGATGACGAAGAATTGGTGGCTGATAGGGTGGAGGCAAAACGTTTAACACGCCTTTATAACGAGGCGATGGAGACAGGAGATGAGAGGCGTTTTACATTATTAAATCAGCTTTTAGGTTCTTCAGCTGATGGGAAAGCACAAATTAATCCTGATTTTCGTTGTGATTACGGCTACAATATTCATGTTGGAAAGAGCTTTTTCGCAAATTTCAATTGTGTGATTTTGGACGTTTGTGAAGTTCGAATCGGTGATAATTGTATGTTTGCACCTGGTGTTCACATTTATACTGCTACTCATCCATTACATCCGGTGGAACGAAACTCTGGCAAAGAATATGGAAAACCGGTAAAGATAGGTAACAATGTTTGGGTTGGCGGAGGCGCTATTATTAACCCTGGTATTTCAATTGGAGATAATGTTGTAATTGCTTCAGGGGCAGTTGTGACAAAAGATGTACCTAATAATGTAGTTGTTGGTGGTAACCCAGCTAAAGTTATTAAAACGATAGAAGAGTAAAAGGTGTTTTCATTAGAGTATAAATTATCGTATAGACAATTTGAAAGGTGTTTCATATGAAGAAAGATTTTGCGGAAAATGATACAAAGACGCTACTTGCCTCTCGAAATGCTCTATTCCTCTTATTTGCTTTGCCAGGTGTGGCATTTGCTACATGGATTTCTAGAACAGCAGCTACTCGAGATATTTTAGCAGTGTCAAATGCAGAAATGGGCTGGATTTTGTTCGGATTATCTGTCGGTTCAATAATTGGTTTACTGAGTGCAAGTCATTTTATTGACGGTAAGGGAGCTAGAGACGTTATTATAGGCAGTATGTTTTTTATGATTGTTGGATTGCTTTGTTTAGGTATTACTATTTATTTTGTTTCTAGTATGGGGGCTTTTGGTAGCTTACTAGTATTTGGAGTAGGATATGGATTAGCAGAAGTCGCATTGAATGTAGAAGGTTCTGCCATTGAGCAGAAATTAGGAACAACTCTTCTTCCGAAATTCCATGGCTTTTTTAGTATAGGAACTTTAGTAGGCGCACTTAGTGGTTCTGCCGCCATCTCGCTTCATATCCCAATTTTGTATCAGTTCCTGACGGTTTCGGTCATGTTTATATTACTTGTATGTATGTTGTATCGCTTTCTTCCGCATGGAACAGGAAAGAAGGAGAAATCGCGGAACAAAAAGCGAGCGAAGCATACTTCCTTACGGATGGAAAAAAAGGTGCTTTTACTTGGTCTTTTTGTGCTTGGAATGGCATTTACAGAAGGTAGTGCCAACGATTGGCTGCCTATCGTAATGGTAGACGGACATCAGCAAAGTGTAGTGACAGGTTCTATTATGTACACTATTTTTGTATTGGCAATGACGTTAGCTCGTATGTGTAGTAGTTATTTCCTTGATCGCTTCGGTCGCGTCGCTGTTATGCGTGCTACTATTATGATGGCGATTATAGGAATGACAATTGTCATATTTGTGAGTAACTCATATTTTCTAGCACTTGGTGTAGTACTGTGGGGGATTGGTGCTGCGTTAGGTTTCCCAATTGGGCTTTCTGCTGCTGGAGATGACAGTGAAAATGCGACTTCTAATGTTGCTGCAGTTTCTATCATCGGTTTTACAGCGTTTTTAGTCGGACCACCATTTTTAGGAATACTTGGAGAAGCATTCGGAATACGTAATGCTTTGCTAGCTGTTTTATTATTTGTTATCTTGTCTGGAATTGTATCGTCTGTTACGAGAGAGAATGCATCGAGTTAAATACGGAGTGCCGCTAGTAGTAATATATCATCTCTATTGCTTTAGAAAATGATGTATGATATATTGTCAACGCAACTTATTAAAAGTGTTTAATAAGTATGTTGATTAAGGTGGTGAGCGATTTGAGTGAACAATTTGTTACTCAAAAATCGATTAAAGAGACGATCCTTCGCGGCATTCGTACAGCTCTTCTAGAGCGAGGTAGTGCAACGAAAGTTGAACTTAGTAATACATTAGAAATCAGTTTTCCAACGATAAGTAAATTTATAGAAAAAATGAAACAAGACGGTGAAGTCACTTTAGCCGGTTTAGATGATTCAAGTGGTGGAAGAAGAGCAAAACGATATGAATATAATCCAGAATATATGTTAGGTTTAGCGATATTTTTAGAAAAAAATGAGACGAACTATACAATTTTTAACTGTTTAGGGGAAGTAAAAGAACAAGGCAGTACTTCAAGTGCATTAATTGATACGGGTCTAAGTGTATTAACAGAACATATAGAAAGTCTTATAGCTACGTTTCCAAAGATAAGTTCAATCTCAATTGGTGTTCCTGGTGCTGTCGATAATGGGCGTATTTTCTATATTCCTGGATATGAAAAGTTCCAAAATTTTAATTTGAAAAGTCACTTGGAGGAACTGTTTTCTATACCAGTAGTAATAGAAAACGATATGAATGCTGCAGTGCTCGGCTATCATAAAAATACTGGAAACAATGAAAATTCCTCTCTTGTATATTTGTATTCAGGTCAAAATGGCCCAGGTGCGGGGATTATGGTAAATGGAGATGTCGTACGCGGAAGCACATTTTTCTCAGGAGAGATATCTTTCGTCCCGCAGTACGATAATAAAAATTTCTTGCAAGCTTTGAGAAGTGAAGATTCGAATAATCCAGAGGAATATAATATAGATGCTATTACTCGTTTAATAGCTACATGTATAGCTATTATTAACCCTGATGGATTCATCTTCTGTGATGATGAAGTGAACCAAATTGTAATAGATCAGATTGTAAAAAGTTGTCCGCAGTACATTCCGGCAGAACATATTCCGAAAATAACAGTGAGCAACTGGAAAGAAGATTATTTATATGGGTTAAAAAGCCTTGGACTTGATCTTATGATTATGAGAACAAATAAAGAAAATTAAATGTACTGGCAATGAAGCATCCAATTGCCAGTTGAATAACATAAAAGAAAAGGTGTCGATTATGAAAATTGAACATGTAGCAATTTGGGTGAATGATTTAGAAAGAATGCGTGATTTTTATAAACAGTACTTCGGTGGTGAAGAAAATAGCTTATATCACAATCCGAAAAAGCAGTTTGAATCTTATTTCATAACTTTTGAAGGCGGTGCGCGTCTAGAACTTATGAAGCAGGTAGGGATAGACGAGAAAGTACAAACACAAACAATAGGATATGCGCATATTGCTTTTTCAGTAGATAGCAAAGAAAAAGTGAACGAATTAACTAATACATTAAGAGAAGCAGGATACCCAGTGCTAAACGGGCCGCGTACTACAGGGGATGGTTATTATGAAAGTGTAGTAAGTGATCCTGAAGGAAATCAGATTGAGATAACAATCTAACATTATATTTACTAATAATTGATAAAAAATAAAATTTTGTTGTTCCCCCAAATGTGTACGAGAAACCTATTATTTCTGCAGAAAGGGGGACATAACGTTGAGTGAAATCATTTTTATTTTCTGTATATATCCATTGCTTGTTTGTATTGTTTCAATAGCTGGAGCATATAAAGTAGGTACATTTTATGTGATGCCAATAGTAACATTTCTTATTTTTCTTATGTTAAATGTTACAGTGCACGATCCAGCATTTTTCTTTTGGGTGGGCATGTATACTATTCTTTCATTTATTGTTTCTTATATAACTATCCTTTTTATAAAGGGATATAAAGTTGTAAAAAGAGAGCGTTAATATCATTTTGGGGAAATAGGGATTTACGGTGAATGACAACAACCTCATTTCACGTTGTAATGACGGGAAATGAGGTTGTTTGATTTCTATTTTTTATTGGAGTGATGAAAATCGCGAAGAATCTTCTCAATGACTGGATGAAGAGTACTAGGTAACTCATCAAGCGGAAAGAAACGTAATTCTTTTGACTCAGTTTTATCACATACAAGCTCCCCATGAAATTCTCGGCAAATATAAACAACGAGTACACCGTGTACTTGATCGCCATTTGGATAGATTTGAAAGAAATCTGGCCCTGAGTATGTACGGATTAGTTCTGGATTTTTAATAATAAGTCCAGTTTCTTCAAACACTTCTCGTTTTAAAGCATCTTCTAACGTTTCGTTATATTCTAAGGCACCGCCAATAATGCCCCAGCGGTTAAAATCTGTACGAAGCTGCAGCAATACTTCATCTTTTTCATTTAATATAATGGCGTGTGATCCTATTAAAATCAGTGGGTGATTTCCTACTAGATTTCTCATATCTTCAATATAACCCATAGTTGTCTCCTTATAGCTAATAATAATTTGGAAGTTCCTTTAACATTCTTTCTGTTTTACGTGCTGTAAAGGCTAAGTTATGGTCATCTTTCGTTCTGAAAAATAATGTGCGTAAAAAGGTTTTAATGTTGGCACATAAAATACAATACTCATTAAGCGAAAGGCGTTTTCTAATTTGAGGAAGCCTTTTTATTTTTTTATGAATAATAGAAATTAACTCGTTTTGAGGAAAATCATGATACAGCATTGCTAGTAATGGAGTAACAATGCGTTCATCTTCGTTATTATGAAAAAGGTCAGATGGAATAAAGATTTTATTTAATAAACAATGAATTAATTCTTCGTACCACTCAAAGGTCGTATACGTATTATGAACAATTTCGGTAAAAGCATCAGATATGTGAGCAAGACAATGAGCCCATCCTTTATTTTCGATATAGCCCCGAAAATCCGTTTCTAAGTTTGTGTATGTAATGAGTTTATTTTTTATTTCTTCGATATCCTCCTCTGTACAAAAGTAGTGCGAATTAGCGAATTGGAGTATTAACGCAATTAACGAAACAGTGTAAGAACGTGTGAAAACCCCATCTGTATGTGGGGAGTAAATGTCACAATGTAAATACTCATCACTTAAACAAGTTTGCAACAGTAATTTCAGTTGATCGTCCATAAGGAATTCATGATGAATAAAATGTGCAAAACATTTATATATAAGTTGGTAACGAACGTAACTATCAGTCGTTCCGATATACTGAAGCATGTTCAAAGTTAACTCATTTACATCTATATGTTGTAGTTGCGTATAGTCATTTTGTTGTATAAGCTCTAACTGTTGTTGCAGCGCTGTAATATCCAATGGAGAACCTCCTCCGCACTTTAAAGATGCGATCTTTTCTAGTATTCTATATATTCAAGGACAATCCTGCTCATGCAAGGAGAACGATTACAAATTCGAGTATGATATAGATGAGGGAAGAATATGACGACGATAGAACAGTTAGAAAAACATTTTAAAATAAGAAGAAGTGCTTCTTCTGTCATGATAAAAGAAAATAATGCAGAAATTTTTACAGAAGAGCAATTAGAAGAGATGATGCAATATTGCGTTGCTGAAGCTGAAAAAGATGGATTAGAAAAACTACATTTTGAAATCTCTTCAAAAAGTCCAAATTATGATGTGTATAAAAAATGTTTTGAAACGTATTCATTTGAATATGTTACGGAAAACATGATTGTGTTTAAAGATATATACGAAGTAGAAGATGTAGAAAGTGAAGTTGATTTTAAGTTAATTGAAGAAGTAGGGGAAGAGGCTTTTTATTCTCTTTGGAACGACATGACGGAAGAACAAGCCACGTATGATCAATTTGTAAATATGATGTTACAAGAAATCGGTGAACAGTGGAAAGAGCATTGTTTAACAGTGAGTATCGATGAAGAGCCGATAGGAATTGTCATCCCGCATATTGAAAGAGGTACGTTAGAAGAAGGGAAACTTATGTACTTCGCAGTTACTCCAAATATGCGTAACAAGGGATATGAAGCTGCACTATTTGCAGGTGCGATGTTTGTCTTAAAGGAAATAGGTGCATCTTATTATATTGGTGAGACAAATATACAAAATGAGTGGATGAAGGATGTTTTTGAAAAGAACGGATGTCAGTTGCTGAGTTGTACTGAGCGGTATGTGAGGGAGTTTTAAGATATACTCTGGGACACATCTAGTGGGAACCCGTGTACAAATTTTGAACAAGTAAAAGAACTTTTCGCCTGTTTGTAAGATAAAAAGAAAAATGAGAACGACAAAGTAGTTATTCCTATAATAAAATAGAGTAAGATTTGACTATAAGAGAAAGCGTTGGTGAAAGAATGGAGCAGCAAAGAAATTGGTTACAAGCAACTGTAGAAAGAATTGAAGATAATACGTTACAAATAAAATGGGAAAATAATATAGAAGAAGTTCGTATTTATTGGAGTACTTCACCAGAACATATTGAAGAAACTGGAGAATTACTTGCAACGGTAAATGGAGAATTATCATATACAATTGAAAACCCGAGTGAAAATGAACGTCCATATTTTAGATTAGTAGGAAGTAATGGACAAGCAGTAACAGTAGCTGAGCGTAGACTGCCATTACAAGGCGCGTTTAACTTCCGTGATATGGGAGGATATGAAACGACAGAAGGCCGTAAAGTGAAATGGGGCAAATTATACCGTTCTGAAGAATTAGCAGGACTAACAGAATTGGATATTGCGTATTTACAAAAGTCTGGTTTAAAGTTAATTTGTGATTACCGTACAGACTTTGAAGTGAAGCATAAGCCGAATCCAGAAATTACGGGTGCTCGTCAAGTGTGCTTACCAGTTATGCAAGACTTAGCGAAAGACTTAAATATAAATGAGTTTTTCCAAGTTGGTGACCTTTCTATGTTAGGAAAACCAGGTGAGTATCTTGTGAAAATGAATCAAGATTTCGTAAGTGGTAACGAGGCATTCGTGAGCTTCTTAAACTTAGCGCAAAACCCGGAAAACTTACCATTAGTAAACCACTGCACAGCTGGAAAAGATCGTACTGGATTTGGTTCAGCGCTTTTATTACTTTTACTAGGTGTACCGGAAAAAACAGTAATGGAAGATTACTTATTAAGTAACGGATTCCGTGAAAAGCTAAATGAAAAAATGATGGCCTTTTTAGGTGCGAAATTACAAAATGATGAGAGCAGAGCGATATTAGGTGCAATGTTTGAAGCGCGCGCCGAATATTTACAAGCTGCGATTGATGGAATCCAAAAGCAATACGGATCAGTTGAAGCATACGCCGAAAAAGCTCTTGGCTTTACGAAAGATTCGTTAGAAGAAATGAAAGTGTTATTGCTGGAAGATTAATAATGAGAAGGAGGCTGATTTGGATTAGCCTCCTTTTACTATTGTTGTTATAATTAAGCTATGAGAATATAGGAGTTGAGGAAAACATCATGAAATACAAAGTAATACTATTCGACGTAGACGATACATTATTAGATTTCCCTGAAACGGAAAGAAATGCATTACACAATGCGTTTGTACAGTTCGGCATGCCTACAGGGTATAATGATTATCTTGCAAGCTATAAAGAGATTAGTAATGGATTATGGAGAGATTTAGAAAATAAAATGATTACGCTAAGTGAATTAGCAGTAGATCGATTTAGACAATTATTTGCACTTCATAATATAGACGTAGATGCGCAGCAATTTAGCGATGTATATCTTGAAAACTTAGGGAAAGAAGTACATCTTATAGAAGGTGCTGTGCAATTATGTGAAAATCTACAAGATTGCAAGCTAGGTATTATTACGAATGGATATACGAAGGTGCAACAATCAAGAATCGGAAATTCGCCTTTATGTAATTTCTTTGATCATATTATTATTTCTGAAGAAGTTGGTCATCAAAAGCCAGCACGTGAGATTTTTGATTATGCATTTGAGAAATTTGGAATTACGGATAAATCAAGTGTACTTATGGTTGGAGATTCGTTAACTTCTGATATGAAAGGCGGAGAAGACTACGGCATTGATACATGTTGGTATAATCCGAGTTTGAAAGAAAATAGGGCAGAAGTTAAGCCGACTTATGAAGTGGAGAGTCTTCTACAAATTTTAGAAATTGTGGAGTTGGCGGGAGAAAAAGTAGCCTCATTTTAATTGTACTGATATTTGTCGAAAAATAGATATATTGATAAATCGTTGACATATTGTAAGTTGTGATAGGTATATTTGAAAAATCGCTCTTATAAGTTCATATACTAAGATATAGAACAAAAAATAGAGCTACTATACAAGGTCATTCACGTGTTATAGTGCGTGAATTAAATATGCGTATATAAATAGTTTCCCAGCGTGATGCGATGTCATGTATGATTAGTGTAACAACTAGAGGTGAATAAAGAATGTTAAAGTTTTTATTTGAGTTAGACAAGGCTATTCCGCAGAAGGATGAGCCAAAGTATGATGCTTATACAAAGGGCTTTATTGAAGGGGAATTAACGATTCTCGCGAGTGACAGCGTACTTTTTCAGAAGTCATGTATGAAGGTTGCGGAGCTGGGCATTTATTTAGGTCAGTGGATGGAACAAGTTCAACACGGGCAAAACGTGCCTATGAAATATGAAACGGCTGACCGTGAAGAGGTCATTCTTGGCTTCTTCTATGAAGAGGATCATAACCAATGGAATGTTTCTTCCAGCTGGCAAGAATTTGAACTTCAAGAGCGTATCTCTACTGAAACATTAGTAGAGAGCGTTCAATGCTATTTATATGAGCTAAATAAGGAACTACGTGCGATAGAATATCCTGTGACGTTTGATCAGTACTTAAGAGGAGAGCGAATGATGCAGCTTTCTTACAAACGACCGTGTGATAGCAAAGCAGATACGACGCCGATAGAGGTTTATAATGGAAGCGAGCAAGTAGGCGTAGTAAGGGGCTATTATAAAAATACGCTGATGAGAGTGCTGGATTTTATTCCGAAAATTGGTAGTAATATCATTTATGAAATAAAGGATATTAAGAAAAATATTCGCGTCATTGCAAAGGATGTAAGTAGGCAGCGCCAAAGAAAGATTTTAGTAACGTACATCGATAATAATGATGCAGAGCATGAAATACTTGTATGTGACGGAAAGTTATTGGATGCAAATTTCTTATTTACCTTTACATATAAGAGAGAAGAATTTGTTGTTCACAAAACTACAATGGGGCTTGGAAAGTTATTACGAAACGGCCATGTAACTGCAGATTGGAATATTCGTCTTGAGGAAGATATGTATTACATTGAGATGAATCTATATGATGAGGATTATATAGACGATCAATATTTACTGTTAGGCGTATTTCATGCGGTTTTGTATGGATGATAAATGAGAAATACCGGTATTCTTCATAGGAAGGATGCCGGTATTTTTACGTGGTTCTGGTGATTTTGTACCCTTAATTAATCCTCAAAAATAAAAATCTCATCAATCGTACTATGAAGTGCCTTCGCTATATCGTGAGCGAGTTGCAATGAAGGATTATACTTACCTTTTTCAAGGTGGCTAATTGTTTCACGGCGTACACCAATGCTCTTTGCTAAATCTTCTTGTGTCATGTTCAATTTGGCGCGGTATTCTTTTATCCTCGTTACGAACGCCATGGTGCATCTTCCATTTCATCAACAGGTTTATCATAAAAGAACATAGAAAAACCGAACGTAAGAATGAGTGTACCGAAAATAAGAGCGATATCAATTTCTTGTAGCGCCGGGTTTGGAAATAACATTTCAATAAACATAATGATTGCGGTAGTTAGTAACGTAACGATAAATGCATTGCGGCACGATTTATTGACAATTTGTTCAAACAGTTCATCGTGTTGAACTGTTCTATACGATGTGAAAAAGGAGAAGAAACAGAACATAGTAAACAATCCTTTTTCATAAAAAAATCCGAGGAAACCGAAGAAACCGAGAAATCCTAAATATTTTATCCAAGTTGTTTTCATGATAGGTCCTCCTTACGTTGTTAGAAATAAGTCACGTTATGTTATAAATATATTACAATTGGATAGGAATGGTAATAATAGTTTTCCAGTTTGCTTCATAATAATAGTAAAAAGAGGAAATATGCTGCGAAATAAAGAGGATAATATTGTAAAATGGTTGTAAGGAGGGGGAGGAAGAAATGCTAACTTGGATCATGATCGTTGTATTACTTGTAGTGATTACTGTCATTGCGACGGTGTTAATTGGGCGGAATGGTGATGCAAATTATAGCAAAGCGACAAAGGGGAATATTAAACGATTAACAATGATTTATATTATACTAGCTGTCGTTTTAGTTGTTGGATTAGGGGTGTATATTTATTTTAAAGGTTAAATAAACTGAAAAATGTAAAAATCTTAAAATAGAAGTATGCTATAATATCAATATAGTTATTTGGTAATTAAGGAAAGGATTGGATGGAATGATTGAAATTACGAATGTGTCAAAAAGTTATAATGGGTCTACCTATGCAGTAAAAGATTTAAGTTTATCTGTACCTAGCGGCGAAATCTTTGGATTTTTAGGACCGAATGGTGCGGGTAAATCAACGACAATTAAGATGATTACTGGTATTCACGGAGTGGACAAAGGGACTATTACGATTAACGGAAAAAATATTATGGAAGAGCCGATGGAAGCGAAGAAGACGTTTGGTTATGTGCCGGATAGTCCGGATATGTTTTTACGTTTAAAAGGAATTGAATATTTAAACTTTATGGCTGATATGTATGAAGTGCCGAAAGAAGTAAGGCAAGAACGAATAGAGTCTTTAGCGAAGAAGTTTGATCTTTATAATGCATTATCTGATCAAATTCAAAGTTATTCGCACGGTATGAGACAAAAAATCGTTATTATTGGTGTGCTCGTGCATGAACCAGATGTATGGATTTTAGATGAACCGTTAACAGGGCTTGATCCGAAATCTGCATATATTTTAAAAGAAATGATGAGAGAACACGCGGATAAAGGAAAGATTGTATTTTTCTCTACACACGTATTAGAAGTAGCGGAAAAAATCTGTGACCGCGTCGCGATTATTAATAAGGGGAATTTGCAGTTTAAAGGGAATTTAGATGAAATGAGAGATCATTTTAAATCCAATGAATCACTTGAAAAAATGTTCTTGGAGATGACGGGAAATGAGTAAAATTTGGACGTTAACGAAGGTACTATTAAAATTAAATTATGCAGATTTTATAACAGATAAAAAGAAGCGAGGGGCGTATTTATTTTCATTTGCAGCTATTTTATTTGTTGGCTTTTTAATATTTGGTTCGATGACGCACGGAATGTATGAAGGTCTGAAACAATTAGGGCAAGAGCCGGGAATGATTATTGCAATGGGACTTGCGATTGCGAGTATATGGGTATTTTTAATAAGTATAACGAACATTTTAACTGTATTTTACTACAGCAATGACATTGAAATGTTACTGCCGTTACCATTAAAACCAGCGCAAATTATTTCGGCAAAATTTTTAACGGTATTAATTACACAGTACGTAATGAGTTCATTCATTTTATTACCAATCTTCATTACGTACGGTTTAAAAAGTGGCGCAATTATTACATATTACATATATATGATTTTTATTTACTTACTCTTCCCAATCGTGCCGTTAGTATTAGCTTCGTTACTGATGACAATTATTATGAGGTATACAAATATAGCGAAAAATAAAGATCGAGGAAATATATTTATTGGAATCGTAAGTATACTATTTATTGTAGGAATTAACGTATTTATGCAGTGGAGAAATAAAAGTGCGTTTTCTGGAGACGGGGCTGCGGAATACCTTGTAAATAATCAATCTTCTCTTATAGTACAAATGACAAATTATTTTCCAACTACATATTTTGGAGCAGTGGCATTAGTAGAAAGTGCAAATTGGAAAGGTCCTTTATATGTAATAATCTTTGCAGTTATTTCATTTGTCTTCTTTGTGTTGTTTTATTACGTTGCAGAGCGTACATATTTAAAAGGGGTTATTGGACTTTCAACGAGTACAGCAAAGAAACAAGTTATTTCGGCGGAAGGTTTACAGAAATCAACAGTACAAAGTTCGCATTTAAAAGCGTATGTGAAAAAAGAATTTAAAACGTTATTCCGTACACCACAATTTTTCTTAAATTGTATTGTACAAACTTTCGTTATGCCAATTATGTTGTTCTTTATTTTATTTGTGCAAGATGGAAATTTAAAGTTTATTACAGAGTATATTAACAATCCAGAGACAACAGGATTCGCAATTGGTGTTGGTCTTTGTGCATCGTTATTTTTAATGGGTAGTAACGTCATTGCAACAACGTCATTTTCGCGAGATGGAAGCTCTTGGTTTGTGAATCGTTACTTACCAGTAAAGGCTTCGGATATCTTTTTTGCGAAAGCAATCACTGCTTGGTTAATTAATGTAATCATTTTAGCAGTATTCGGTATTACGATGGCAGTTGTAGCTAGGATTTCTCCTGTTTTCATGTTACTGTGGTTTTTACTAAGTGCGAACGGGTTACTGTTAATTAATTTAATCGGTACACGCTGGGATGCACAAACTGCAGATATACATTGGGATACAGAACAGAAATTATTTAAAAGCCGATATACAACATTGTGGAATTTTTTAGCTAATATTTTAATAGCTTTAATTATTGTAGCGGGAGTAAGTGTATTATACTTCTTCCTTCATGTCGGACTGTGGGTTATGTTTATCGTTTTATTTGTAATGTTTACGATTGTAAATTATATCTTTATTAAAATGTTAAAATTAGGTGCTGAACGTATACTGTCAAATATTCAATAAGAAGATAGATCCTCTGTATTCATGCAGGGGATCTGTGTATAGATGGAGGAGAAAAAGGTGAAGAAAATAGCAATTGTAACAGGGGCAACTCGTCTGAATGGAATTGGTGCAGCTGTATGCAAGGTGCTTGCTCAAAAGGGGATAGACATTTTTTTCACGTACTGGCCAAAGTATGATAAAGCGATGCCATGGGGAATGAGTGATCAAGAACCCTTTTTGCTGAAAAAGGAAATTGAAAGTTACGATGTGCGATGTGAAATGGCAGAAATCAATTTATCGCAGTCTTATTCGCCAAATCGTTTGTTTTATATGGTATCAGAACGGTTAGGTGATCCATCTATTCTAATTAATAATGCAGTGTATTCTACTCATACGAGAATTGAGGAATTAGATGTAGAGCAGTTGGATAAACATTATACAGTTAATGTTCGGGCTACTATGTTATTAAGTTCATTGTTTATAAAACATTATTCACTTAAAACGAGCGGGAGTATTATTAATCTTACTTCAGGGCAGTCAGTAGGTCCAATGCCAGATGAACTAGCATATGCAGCAACGAAGGGAGCAATTGAAGCATTTACAAAGTCAGTAGCACCAGTAGCGATGGAGAAGGGGATTACTGTTAATGCCGTTGATCCAGGACCAACAAATACAGGGTGGATTACAGAAGAATTAAAACATTATTTAGTGTGGAAATTCCCGCAAGGTAGAGTTGGAGAAACAATGGATGCTGCGCGCTTAATTTCTTTTTTAGTAAGTGAAGAAGCGAAATGGGTTACTGGGCAAGTCATTCACTCGAATGGTGGTTATTCATAAAAATATTATGTTAACAAATATTGAGAAACAAAAAACGAAAGAAAATTTTATTTTTTTTGTATAAATAAAATGTCAAGAAAGATAAAAATTTGATAGAAGAGTATATCGTCATATGAAGATAGTAATTCTTAATGTGACAATATACTCTTTTTCTTTTACTGGCGAGCAGAAAAATGAAGTAGAAGAAACTCGAATATTAAAATGAGCTTATCGGTTTTTGTCCGTATTATTATGAAGATTACTGTCGGAAAGATGATAATTCGTGTGAAAAGGGATTTTTTAAGGGGAAATCGAATCGTAAAGGGGAGGATAAATTATGTAAAACATAGGGGGATTTATATGAAATTAAAAAAGGTCGCTATCGCATCGATAACAATTGGTACAATGCTTACTATGGCAGCTTGTAGTCCTTCAGCAGATAAAGAAACGGAAAAGAAAGAGCAAGTAACTGCGCAAAATGATGGAGAAGCAAAAACGACAAGTGCAGATGAAGCGTCAAAAACAACGAAAGATACTGAAAAAGAAACAAATACTTCTTCAAATGAAAAAACAGATAAGGATGCAAAAAATACGAAAGAATCATCAGGGACAGAAAGTAACGGCAAAACGTCAACTCAAAACGAAAATGTAAAAACAAAAGAAAAAGAGACGACAGGAAAAACGAATGATCAAACGACTAGCGGGAAAACAACAGATCAAAGCACAAGTACAAGCACAAACAATAACGGAAAGACAACGAAAGATCCGAAGAAAAGTGTTGCTGTGAAAACGAATGTTAAAGAAGTTGTAGCATTAATTGATAGTTTGGACAAGCAGTTAGCTGCTAATCCGAAATTGGAAACAGTGAATAAGCTTGGCAAACAAATTAATGAAAAGTGGGATGTGATTGAAAAAGAGCTAGAGGCATCACATCCGACGGATTCTAAAACAATCGGTCAAAGTATGTATCCGTTAATTGTAGGAGCGGAGAAAGAAAAAATCGATATTAATAAAATGAAATCTTTAACGACGAAAACGAAAAAAGATTTAAATCAGTTATTGACGAAACTTTCGTAGTTTCAAAAGCCTACTCGTGTGAGTAGGCCTTTTTTGGTTGTTGTAATGTGCACAGTATAACTTATTTATTTTCATTTTCAATTACGATGCGAAAGGAACTGAATACTTGTTGACTGACATAATCTTCTTCGCTAACTTTAAAAGGAAATGGAAAAGCGACGAGTTGAAAATTACTTTCCTGATTCACTGAAGGCAATGTGAAATTAAAGATTTGTCTCGTTTCAGGTGCAACCTTAGTATAAACGACTTTTCTATTGTTAAATATTTCAACTTGTTTCCAATCTTTAAAAGCCACGATTGCGTAAGTCATTTCATCTTTTGTTTCATTACCGTTTGATAGGGTTAATTGCTTGCCTTCCTTTTCAAAGAAGACAGTTTGTAAGTTCTCTTCACGGTTCGTAACAAATAATGGTTCGTAAAGACCATCTTTTAAAATAGCATCTGGATCTATAAGGGAGAGTTTTATTTTTTCGCTTTCTTTCTGAGGAGGATGCATTGAGTATCGCATACTTAGAATATCTTCTAAGATGGCTGCTTTATTTAAGTTATTATCTTTTAATTTGTATTCAGGTTTTTTAATTATTAAAAAGGTTAATTCACTTGCATTAGGAGAAATGTGTAAAGAGATTTTCGTAGTAATTGAACTGTTTGGTTTCATATCAAAAAAATAGTGTGATATTTCATTAGTAGTATCATCTATTTTAAAAAGTTTTTGTTCGTAATTTTCTAGAACAATTAATCCATATTTTCGGTTTTCGTTAATAGTATGTACGAATGATAATGATACATTAATTTTATTATCCTCACTAGTAATTGTACTACCGTTGTTAATATGTTGGCCTTGATTATCCTTTAATCCGTAAGAAATAGTATTGGTTTGTTGCTCTCTCTTATTTTCTTTAGAAGGTGTATGAGGTTGTATGATTGAAGTATTGAACAAAATATAAATTGTAAGTAATGAAATAAGTAAAACACCGTTAATAATATATATTTGTTTCATAAATAGCACCTCAATATATGTAAAGTATTAGAGAAAAAAGATATGCAAGATGCATATCTTTTTTCTCTTTCTTACCAGAAGGCTTTTGTTTCGTGATTCACATCATTATAACCACTTAATTTATAGGTATGATTACCGATAGCGTAATCATCTCCATAATAAACGCTTGTGTTGGTCGCTGTAGCACTGACAAAGGATGATTTTTTTGCACTATTACTTTTCGTATTTACTAATGAGCCATCGCCATTGAAAGTTCTTGCTTTTGCATAAACATAGTCTTCGGTCGTAGTTGATTTCGATTTCGCAACTGCATATGGGTTACCAAAAAAGGGAGTATATACGCTAATGTTAGAGTCATTCTTAGGTGCAGCTGCAACAGTCAAACTAGGAACACTAGATGTTTTTGTTGATTGAATTGTATCAAAGTCAACTAAAACGGGCTGCTTGTCTACAGTATCTACCTCTGAAGCACTTGCGTTATTAGTAAAACCAAAACCTAAAACCGCTAACCCTAAAGTTGTCACCGATAAAGATTTTTTCATATTCACTAATTTTCCCACCTTTTTAAATTTTTGAGTTCGAACTCAATTCATACAATATATGAAAATTTCGAAACTCTCAATGGTTTATCCCATACTTAACTTTTCTTTTACTTTCGATTCAACATGTCTTCATTTGCAAAAAAGCGAATATATCTTCTAATGCTTAGCCAGCAAGGGATACAGGTTTAACTTTATGAAATTCGTGTAAATTTAAATCTATTCATGTCATTATCTCTGTTATTTTTAAGTTCATCTGGGAAACTTATTAAAAAAAGGATGGTGACAAAAATGACAATCGATCGAATTTGTACAATTGGACCCGCAAGTAATAATAAAGAAACGTTAGCACAGTTAATAAAGAATGGTATGAAAATTGTTCGACTGAATTTATCGCATGGCACGCATGAAAGTCATAAAGACATCATTCGTTTAGTGAAATCATTAGATGACTCTATTAAATTTTTGGGTGATGTACAAGGTCCTAAAATAAGATTAGGTGAAGTGAAGGGAGAACAAATTACACTTCAGGCAGGAGATTCTTTTATTTTACATACAAAACCAGTCACAGGGAGTAATACAGGAGCAAGTGTTGATTATGAAGGAATTGCGAATGATGTGAAAGTAGACAGTAGAATTTTGATTAATGATGGAGAAGTTGAATTAATTGTTGAAAAGATAAGTACGGACAAAATAGAAACAAAGGTCAAAACAGGTGGCAATATCTCATCTCATAAAGGAGTTAATTTACCAGGTGCGACTGTTCGTTTACCAGCTATTACAGAGAAAGATAAAAAAGATATTCAGTTTCTTTTAGAAGAGGATGTTGATTTTATTGCGTGTTCTTTCGTACGAAAACCTAGTCATATAAAAGAAATACGAGATTTTATACAACAGTATAAAGAAACTTCTCCAAGTTTAATCGCTAAAATAGAAACGATGGAAGCAATCGAGAATTTTCAAGATATATGTAAAGAAGTAGATGGAATTATGATTGCAAGGGGCGATTTAGGAGTAGAGTTACCATATCAATGTATTCCCCTTTTACAGAAAATGATGATTCGTGAATGTAATCGAACGAATACATATGTTATTACAGCAACACAAATGCTTCAATCTATGGTAGATCATTCTATTCCAACAAGGGCTGAGGTGACTGATGTGTTTCAAGCTGTACTGGACGGGACGAATGCAGTTATGCTTTCAGCTGAAAGTGCATCAGGAGAACATCCAATCGAAAGTGTGAGAACATTACGTCTCGTTTCAGAATTTGCGGAGCATGTTAAAAAAGATGGACCTTTTGCGATGAAAGATGTACTGGAGTTACTGCATAAATCACTGAATGAGTGATGAATAAAAAAAGAGGGTGGATATGCATCCCCCTCGTGTTTACTCTTGTTCTTGTTCATCTAAAATCTTATCAAAAGCAGCAGATACTTTATCAAACTCTTCATCATTTTCAATGTATGAAAACTCATTATCTTCTTCTACTTTTAAAAAGAAAATATCAATGTCTTCCTCAGTTTCTGTTTGGATATCTTCAACAAAGGCAACTGCAATATACTCTGCGCCTTCGACATCCATCGCTCCAAGTACTTCTACTTCTTGCTCTTCGTTATTCTCATCACTAAGAGTAAACACTTCGCCAACTTCAATATCAGACATATTCATTCTCCTCCTGTTCGACTCTAAAAATAGAGCACTCAAACTGTATACATACTAACATATCTTTCCATGAAAAACCAAATTCATACGTAAGAAAACAACTGATTCTTCTTTAGTATGAGTATACAGCTATTAGGAGCATTATTTGTCTGTGCTATATTACTTAATCCATTCAACAATTGTATCCATAGTCTGTCTTGTTTTATCACGCTTTGGCTCTTCTTTACGGTAACCAAAGGCAACCATAACTGATACTTCAAGATTATCGCCTTGTATAATGCCTTCTTGACGAAGTAAAGAATCTACTTCCTCTTTATCAAATCCTTCTATTGGACAAGAATCAATACCGATTTGAGCTGCGCTTGTCATCATATTACCTAAAGCAATATAAGTTTGTTTAGATGCCCAATCAAATACAGCACGATCGGATTGTAATAAGTTAAAATCTGATTCCTGGAACTTTTTGAAGAATTCATATCTAATTTTTTGAGTGTCTTCAGGTAATCCAATAATATCGTTCATCATATATTTAATATACTCTGCATCATAGTGCATATCTTTAATGTTTCTTGAAAGAACAATGACGAAGTGGCTTGCTGTTGCAAGTTGCCCACCAGCGCCCCATGAATACGGTTGTAGTTTTTCTCTTAATTCTTTATTTTGTACGACAATAAATTTCCAAGGCTCATATCCAAAAGAAGAAGGGGATAGTCTTCCTGTTTCTAAAATGAATTTGAAGTCCTCTTCTGAAATTTTGTGCATAGGATCGAACTCTTTACATGCATGTCTGAAATGAAAAGCCTCCTTAATCTTTTCTTTTGTAATTTGGTTTGTATTTGTCATAAAAGTTCCTCTTTTCATGGATTTATTTTTGTAAGTAAATTATATTTTTAAAGTAACGTAGATACAAGTACGCACATTTATGTGGTATAGTATCAAAAAAGATACTAATGTTAAGGGAAGGGATTTATTATGGATTGTTCGAATGAAAATAATATAAATTACCCATTTTTAAATAAATATTCTTGTCCAGTTGAAGCTATGGTTGAGGTGATTGGAGGGAAATGGAAAGGGGTAATTTTGTATCATTTATTAGATGGTACAAAGCGATTTAATGAATTAAAAAGATTAAAACCTAATATCACACAAAGAATGTTAACACTTCAGCTGAGAGAACTTGAAGCAGATGGCATCATACATCGTGAAGTATACCGTGAAGTGCCGCCAAAAGTAGAATATTCGTTAACTGAGCTTGGTGAATCACTTCGTCCAATGATTCTATTAATGATGGAATGGGCAACTCATAATATGGAGAAGGTTTTGGAGAGTAGGAATACGAAAAATAATGATTAAGAGTTGAAATCGGTATAGACGAGATATGTGAAATAGTTGTAGAAATAAAAGGTGTTTCCATACGTGAAAACACCTTTTATTTCTATATTTTTACTTTTTAACTTCAACTGCTGAAGTTGGAAAGTTATTTAAGTTTGCAATTTGACCATACCAATCAGCATGTTTAAAAACAACACCTTTTCCATATCCTTCAGTTGAAGTACGTTCCCATAGCGTTGTTGAATAGCTAGCAGTAGGGGATGCTGTACGTACAGAAACAATTTGATTTTGCCAACTAGCAGACAAGTTTTTATAACCGCTACTTACAGAAAGATACTCGCTACCTTGATTTGTGCGTTTATAGAAGTCTGTACTACCAGGTCCGCTTCCTCCAACACCAAGGGGAGTGATTGAATTATTCAACCTTTGTTTATCTTTTTCAATAAAAGACTCTAAACTTTCTTTGCTCGAAAATCCATAAGATAACCAGTCTCCATTTTGATTTTGTTTCGGTAGAACTAACGTTATTTTTACGTCTTCCTTTAATGGAGCACTCAATTTGTTAAACGAATCAACAGTTTTTTCATCTACAGTTACATATTCGAAAGAGGAAATCGTATAATCTTTTTCGGTACTAGCTGATACTAATCCCACTCCTCCAGTTAACGACGAAACAGTTAATAATGCACCTGCTACCAACTTTTTCAGCATGGATTCATCTCCTTAAAACTTAGATTTTTTACATAACTAAAATGTATGTTAATTCGAATGTATTATAAATATTTAGAAATTTATAAAAATTTATAAAAATTAAACAGAATATTCTTTTATTAGTCTTGAGTAAGGAAAGTAATTAAAAATGAAAAAAAGGTTTACTTAAAAAGTAAATCCTTTTTGCCGACCTATCTCAAAACTCTATGGATTAAAGTTTCATTTTATCCATCTATGAATCATACACTTCTTTTGCATTCATAGAAGCGGCATCTAATAAAAGGAAAATGGCTGCTATAATATGTAGAAGGATTTCTATATAAGGAAAGAAGGCAACTAGAGTAACGATAATACCTATATAATGAGCGTACGTATTCATGCCTGCTTTTTTAGCTAATAAAATAGTAGTGATATGTAAAGCAATCAATAGTAGTAAAGGTAATCCATCTAGGTTAACAAGACTTGGAAATAAATAATAACAAGGAATTAATAAAAGATGATAGATTCCTGTGATCCACTTTAGTGCTTGTATGTAAGTTTTCAAAGTAAACCCTCCTAAAACAATCCATATCTATATATTACCAAAAATAATAGGTGATTGGATATTAAATACTTGTGGTTTTTAGTTGAATATAATTTTTTTATGTTAACTAATTGTTTCGTGATCTATAAAATAGAAAAACCACCCAAACGAGGGTGGTTCGTATTATAAATAACTACTTAAAGAAGAAAGGGGAACCTTCACCTCACTACCTTCTTTCATATTCCGCAGCATAACGGTTTCTGTACTAAGTTCTTCTTCCCCAATAATAAGCACATAAGGGATATTCTCTTTATTGGCATAATTAAGGGCACGTTTTAATTTGCGTCCTGCTAGTTCAAGTTCAACTTTTAAGGAAGTGGTAGAACGTAATTGCTGGGCAATTTGTAAGCATTGTAATTCTGTTCCGAGTGGGATGATAAATAGATCCGCTGTAGATGATATTGTTTCTTTCTGCGAAAGTGCTGTATAAATAACGTCTAAACCGAATGAGATACCGACTGTTGGATAGTTCATATTATCACCACGGAATGCTCCGATAATGTTATCGTAACGGCCGCCACTACCTATGCTAGATGTAATTGAGCCATCTTTTAGGAAGATTTCATATACAGTCCCTGTATACATTGTGAGTCCTCTTGCTAAAAACGGATTGAATATAGCATTTTCATTTATTCCAAGAGCGATTAAATATTGCTGTAATTGTTGCAATTCGTTTACTCCATCGGCAACGAGTTGGTTATTGAAAGCTTCTTTAAAGTCGGCAATTGAAAGCTTTAGACAAGATAAAACGGTATTACATATTGTATCAGCCATTTCTTCAGAAATGCCGCGCTCTAATACATCTTTTCGTACACCATCAATCCCAATCTTTTCGATTTTGTCTAATGATAAAATGACGTCACTTGTTAACTCAGTAGGGATGTTAATGGACTGGAGAATACCGTTTAATAATTTTCGGTTATTATATTGAATCGTGACTTCTAAGTTTAACGTTCGGAATAGTTCAAACGCCATGCTCATGAGTTCCGCTTCTGCCATGACTGATTCTACACCGACTATATCAACGTCGCATTGTATAAATTCACGGAATCTTCCTTGTTTAATGGGGCCATCTCGAAATACTTTCCCAATTTCATAACGTTTAAAAGGAAGGCGGATGTTCGTATTCATTGCCACAACTTTTGCGAATGGGATGGTTAAATCGTAGCGTAAGGCAAGGTCACGTTTTCCTTGATCCTTTAGTGTATATATTTCTTTTAAAATTTCATCGCCACCGCCGTACTTGTAAGACATAAGCTCATACATATTTAACGTTGGTGTTTCTAACGGTTTACAGCCATAACGTTCAAACGTATCTTCACAGGCTCTTTTAATTTTATTTCGCAATACTTGTTCCTCTGGTAAATAGTCTTTCGTTCCTTTTACATTTTTCATTTCCATCATAATCACTCCTTTTTAAATTAAAAAAAGCTATGCAGGTATAAAAATACCCACATAGCTTTATGAACGCTTCGTGGGTCAACAGGAAAAGCCCTGTACCCACGAAGAAAAATTTTTCTTCGGATACACGGCGTTACGTATGATGATGAAGTTGGAAAGAAGTATTAACATTTCGCATGACAAATCTCTCCTTAACATAAGTTTTTCCAAATTATATCAGATGATTTTTGAATTATCAATATTTTTAGTTTTGAAAAATACGTGAAGTTATGTAGGAGAAATGGAAAAGGGTGTATAATAAAAGGAAATTTAATGATATGAAATAAATTTTTAAGGAGAACGTCATGAAAAAAGATAAAACAAATGCGATGCGTATATTAGATAAAGAAAAAATTGAATATTCGATGATGTCATATAATCCAGACGATGGGAAAATTGATGGCGTATCAGTAGCAGAGAAAATTGGACGAGAAGTGAGAGAAGTATATAAAACGTTAATTGCTCAAGGAAATAGTAAAAATTATCATGTGTTTATTATTCCGGTAGATGAGGAACTAAATTTAAAAGCTGCCGCAAAAGCGGTCAGTGAAAAGAAGGTTGAAATGATTCCTGTAAAAGATATTACGAAAGTGTCAGGATACATTCGCGGCGGTTGCTCACCAGTCGGAATGAAGAAGTTATTTTCTACATGTATCGATGAAAGTGCCCAATCACTTGATAAGATGATAGTAAGCGGCGGGAAAATCGGTATACAAATTGAGCTGAAAGTTGATGACTTGGCGAAAGTGACGAGAGCGCAGTTTGGTGAGGTAACGAAGTAAATATATATAGAAAAAGAAGTTTTAATTTAGATAATGATTTATCCCGCTATTTGTAGGAATTTGACTGCCAAAAAATAGCGGGATAAAGAAATATTCTGCAAGATAAGCTTTTTATTAATCATTATTTTAATTCAACATAACAAATATTAGTTTGAAACTTTGATTATGTAATAGAAGAAGCCCTTTTATTTTTGGAAAAGATTGATCAAAATACGCCTTTAATTGAATTATTGTTTTATATAAAGTCTAATTTGCATTAGCGGTTTATAAAATAGTCTTGAACAATCTTGGAAAATTCTGTTGCGGCTGGAGTTAGTTCTTTTGCTGATTTCTTAACCAATCCAATCTCTCTGAAGATTTTGGGATTCAGCGGTAGACTACGTATATCTTTTAGTTCTTTGGATAAGGCTAGGTCAGGCATAATTGTAATTCCTAGCTTTCCGGCAACCATTGCAAGCACTGTTTGGTTATCTTTAATATCGTATGAAATGTTTGGTTTTATCTTTGCTTCACGAAATTTTTCTTCTATCAGTGTTTCACAGCCGGATCGCAACATAATAAAGTTTTCTCCAATAAAGTCTTCTAAATTGATAATAGAATTATTTTCGAAATGATGACCTTCATATATCACAGCGGATAAGGGATCATTTAACAGAGGAATAAATTTAACACTTTTGACTGGTAATGCTGCAAAACCAAAATCTACGGTTCCTTCTTCTACCCATTTTATGATTTCATCGTAACCTCCTTCATAAAGCCTTATCTCTATGTTAGGGAATTTTTCTTTATAGATAGAAAATAAAGATGGTATAAATCTAGCAGTAAAGCTGGGAAAACTCCCAATTGAAAGTTTTCCCATTTCCATCCCATTCACAGCTGCAACCTTTTGCTCAATATGTGCCATATTTTCAACAATTGCACGTATATGGGGGATAATATACTCACCTGCAGTGGTTAAAGATACTCCATTTCGTCCACGTTTTAATAAGTTCACACCAAGTTCTGTCTCTAGCGCTGTTATATTATGACTGACTCCTGATTGAGTAAGTCCTATTTGGTCTCCTGCTCTTGTAAAACTTCCATTCTCTACAACTTTTAAAAAGACTTCTAACTGAAAAAAATTCAATATTTTTCATCTCCTTCTTCTTTTTATTATACATGAGAAAGTCGAATGCAATAAATGAAAAACATTCATTTTACTTATGTGATAATCAAGAATACAATGAATTCAGCTTCAGAAAAATAGAATGATGGGGGAATCGATACAATGATGAAACAAAAATATAACAAGATACTATCGCCATATAATCTTGCCAATGGAACTACTCTTAAAAACAGAGTTGTAGTTGCACCTATGACAACTTACTCCGGTCAAGAAGACGGGCGTGTTTCCGACGAAGAGCTTGCCTACTATAGAAGAAGAGCAGAAGGTCCAGGGATGTTTATTACAGCTGCAGCTACGATTTCACCTGTAGCTACAAGCTTTCCTAGACAAATGAAAGTGTATGAAGAGAAGAGTATCAGTGGTCTTACAAATCTAGCAACTTCAATTAAAGAAAAAGGGGCAAGAGCGATTTTACAGCTTCATCATGGCGGTAGTGAATCTCTTCCAGGGTATACAGGCGGAGAACAAATGGTTAGTCCAAGCGGTATTGTAGCAAGCATTTATAAAGAAGCTGGAGAAGAATATACCCCCCGTGAGTTAAGTGAAGATGAAATTGTATCTACGATTCAAGACTTTGGAAGAGCAACCTATTTAGCTATCAAAGCGGGATTTGATGGTGTAGAAATTCATGGTGCGAATGGATATTTAATTCAACAATTTTTCTCTGCTTATTCTAATCACCGTAGCGACCATTGGGGAGGTTCATTAGAGAAAAGAATGAATTTCCCACTTGCTGTTATAGAAGAAGTAAAACGTGTACGTGATCACTATGCTAGCAAGCAATTTATTATAGGCTATCGATTTTCACCTGAAGAGCAGGAGGAATCGGGTATAAAGATGGATGATACAGTAGCATTTGTAAATAGGTTGGCTGACCAAGAGCTTTCCTATCTACATCTTTCTGTAAAGAATGTGTGGTCTCTTCCGCGGAGCGGTTCAAATCGAACATTAACACGGACAGAAATCTTTCGAGATGTCATTGCTGGCAGAACTAGTTTTATTTCACTAGGATCCATTCATACACCTGATGAAGCGCTAGATGTATTGGAGAAAGATGTACCTCTATTTGCATTAGGTAGAGAGATATTAATGGAACCAGATTGGGTGAAAAAAGTAGAGGAAGGCAGAGAAGAGAATATTGTGAACATCCTGCCTCGAGATAGCAGAAGTAAATTAGAAATCCCTAATCAAATGTGGGCTAACATAATCACACGAGATGGTATGCCAGAAAAACGATAATCATATCTTACAAATATGTGCAGATATAAGGAGATTCATCATGAACAAAAAAGCATTAACACAACTAGCTCTAGCTATGTCCATATTTGGTTCTGTTGGCTTCTTTTCTCGTCTCACAGGACTTTTCTCAATTGAACTCGTTTTTGTTCGTTTAGTATGTGCTGCTATATTTTTGTTTACGGTTTGGCTTATAAAAGGGGATTTTAAGAACGAGATATGGAACCACAAAGAATTGCTGTTCATCATCCCTTGAATGAGATGGAATTACATATAGTGTGGTTGCTACATTTTTTTATGTGGCAACCACGTTTTTTTTGAAAAGCATTACAAAGACGAGTGTATATGCGACAACTTTTCTGTAAATGCCCATAGGTGTCTTGTTACTAGTCTCATATGTTAATTTTTCATTATGATATTTATAAAGATTTACAACAAGTAACATGTCCAGTACTAGCAATCGCCAGGAAAGCCACTTCATCCAAAGTTGGAAGAAATAATTGTGAATTGGATGGAAGCACATTTTATCCCGGGCAGTAAGGTTTTTACATCAAAATTAGGTGAGGAAGTTGGGAAAGAAAGAAACTGCTTGTAAAAGATTGGTTGTTGAGTGGGAATCTAGTTTAGTATATAAAAATTTTTAATAAAAAAATCTGTTAAGAAATAGGTTTTTTATCTAATTTTCATTTAAAAACGAACATTTTAAGATGTTTTATCGGAAATGTTCACTTTTTTCTTGCGCATATACTAGTAGTTTGTTATATTATCCATATAATAATTTTGAATAACATCACTCGTATATACTCGGTAATATGGTCCGAGCGTTTCTACCTAGTTCCCAATGAAAGAACTGGACTACGGGTTAAAGTATTCGGTCGCCCTGTGTAATGTGCGCTACCGTTCTATAATGTAGCATTGGTCTCATCTTTTGCTTCATTAACTTTGACTACCGTAGTTCTAGAAAGTAGAGAATCTTCTACAATTTCTAGAACTTTTTTTGTTTGGACCAAAAGCATCGAGTATAGAAAACAACAAGAGAAAGAGGAGAGATTATTTATGAAGAAGAATACGTTGAAAAAATGTGCTGCGCTAGTAACTACTGTTGCATTGTCATTCTCGATACTTGCGGGATGTGATGCGAGTCCGAAACAAGTTGAGGCAAAAAGCAATCAAAAACCAATCTTAATTCAAGGGCCAATGCCGATAGAAGCAGAAAAGTTTGCGAAAAGGCTAAAAAATGTGAAAGAAGAAAAGTCTGGAACTTTTGTATTTTATAAAGGAACTGTCGACAATTATCCTGTAATCGTTGCGAAAACAGGTAAAGGAATGGAGAATACAGCAGCCGCTACAGCAGTGGCTATTGAAAAATATAAGCCTATAGCGATTATTAACCAAGGGACATCAGGTGGACATGATCCTAATTTAAACGTATTTGATATTGTTTTAGGGAAAAAAGTCGCGAATATAGGTTCATTAAAAACAACAAGTATGGATGAGAATCAAGGGATTGAACCGACAAAATGGATTTCAATGGACTTAATGGCTTCTGAAGGAAGTGCAGGAGAAGATCCAAATGCTGAGAAAATCCGATACTACGAAGGAGATAAGGATTTACTTGCAGCAGCTAATGCGGTAAAAGATAAATATACAAAAGGTAAAGTGGTTGAAGGGACTATAGGTTCAGCAGATCTTTGGAATAATGAAGTTGATAGAATTAAGTGGTTCCATACAAAATACGGTACATCTGTAGAAGAAATGGAAGGAGCTGCAGCAGCTCAAATCGCGAAAGCTTATGATGTCCCATTTTTAGGAATTCGAGTATTATCTAATAATAAAACAAACGGCGGGAAATATAACCCAAATACAGCAGCGGCAAATCAAGAATATGTATATGAAGTAGTTAAAAAATATATAGATTCAATGCAAAGTAAATAGTAGTAGTTCTGTCCCGGCATAAACGTCAAGTAACTGTAAATGTTTTCGAGACGGATAAACTTGTCTTAGGAATGGTAGTTGAAAAAGAAAAGCTTGTTTCTTATAAAAAATATAAGAAACAAGCTTTTTTATTTAAAGTAAATTGGATAATTCAACTATAACATCAATGTGTATCATTGAATATCATAATAATATAATGGAGGTGATGTTATATGGCTCTTACTACAGGACCAATTGAAAACGTAGGAAATCAACCTGCTAATGCAAATAGAGTTAGGGTGAAGATCCTTAACCGTACTGCGGGCCCGCTTACTGGAGTAGCTAGAGTTTTTAGACTTAACGGTTCAATAGTATTAATTGAACAGGTAAACTTCAATGTGAATTCTAATGCTTCAACTTTTGCAACTCTAAGTTTAGTTCATCCTGCTTTTGGACAAGCATTTGAATATGAAGTTCAAATTGTTCCTAATCAACCTGGTGGACTATATAGTGTTTATGGACTAACAGCTGACAGTGTTATCATTACTGCACAACGTGTTGTGAACTCAGAATTGACACAGTTTCTTTAATTAAAATAGATTGGTGCCTATATGGTATCCAATCTATTTTTGTACGTATTATTCAGAGAAAGAAAGGTTTTACACAAAAATAAAGACAGTTATGGAAAAAGGAAAAGTCGAGCTATCATCTTGATTTTTATTATTTCTGTCCTAAACTCTACCTTTTTTGTTGCATGTTTTTCTTTGAATGCTTTTTATTCAAACTGTTTTTTTAGTATTTATCAAATATGCATTATTGCATAAATAAATTTAAATTTATAAGTTAATATTAAACTACTTTTTAGTTATAAAGAATATTTTAATAATCTTTATAAGAGAAGGATATTTCTTGTGAAAAGTAAAATTGTTTGGAAAGTAGATAAACAAAAAGTTTGGAAATGATATAAACTCAATAGAGTTTTGTATTAAATAAAAAGAAAAGGGTGGGTATGGGTTTCTAAAAGTTTTGGAGGGAGAAAGCATTTTTTAGTTAGTAGCTTCAAATTATATTTTAAAGGGGAATGGGTATATGAAGTTTCGAAAGACAAAGATTGCTATGATTACACTATCTTCATTTTTTATTTTAGGTTCTGCATCTCTATCATTCACAGATATCATACACGGTGAAGTAGCTCCTGCATCAGCACAAGAGATTATTGTAAAAAATTATGACGATACATATTATAATAACGCAATAGGAAAAACGGGGTTAGAATTAAAGAAGGAACTGCATAATATTATTGATAATCATACAAAGCTATCATACAGTGCGGTTTGGGAAGCGCTAAGAGATACTGATGAAGATCCAAATAATAAAAATAATGTGATACTCTTATATACTGGTCGTTCGCAAGGGAAACTTACGAATGGATCAGGAGTAAATAACTGGAACCGAGAGCATGTTTGGGCAAAATCTCACGGTGACTTTGGAACGACTGCAGGACCTGGAACAGATCTACATCATCTAAGAGCGACGGATGTATCTGTAAATAGTTCACGTGGAAATTTAGATTTTGATAATGGTGGTGTTAATCATTCTGAAGCGACAGAATGTAAATATGATAGTGATTCTTGGGAACCTCGTGATAGTGTAAAAGGAGATATTGCTAGAATGCTGTTTTATATGGCTGTTCGTTACGAGGGGGACAACGGCGAAATAGATTTAGAACTAAATGAAAAAGTGAATAACAATAAAGATCCATACATGGGGAAACTATCTGTTCTATTAAAATGGAATGAACAAGACCCGGTCGATGATTTAGAGCGAAAGCGTAATGAAGTGATTTTTACAAAATATCAACATAACCGCAATCCTTTTATTGATCATCCTGAATGGGTAAATAAAATTTGGAACTAAGATTTTTAAAGGTATTATATTTTGATAAGAAGGGATTGATTATTATGATCAATCCCTTCATATATCTATACTAGAATAAATGATTTTTATAGGATTGGAGAGGAAAATAGAATAGATATTTTTATGGAACGATAGTACTTATTTATCAAGTTAAGTATATTATGAGTCTTTTAGTACGGTCCCCACTCAATATTCACCCCAATAATAAGAAAAACAAGTCCAATGATAAACCAAATGAATGCAAGTGGAGCCATGAATCGAATCCATTTTCCGTAAGAAATGCCGCTTGCTGCGAGAACGCCCATTAAAACACCGGAAGTTGGATTTAAGCAGTTTACTACACCTTCTCCAAGCATAACAGCTTGTACTGTAACTTGGCGTGTAATGTGCATGAAATCAGCTAATGGAGCTAATATCGGAATGAAAATAACCGATTCTCCTGTCCCGGATGAAATGAGGAAATGTAATGCGGCACTACTCACATACATGCCGATAACACCAAATACAGGGCTTTGTCCTTCGAGAGCTTGTGCGAGTTGGTTAACAATTGTATCAAGCAATTTTCCTTGTTCTAAAATGACTGAAATACAACGAGCCATTCCGACGATTAAAGCACCGTATATGAGATTTTGGCAACCTGCTAGAAAAGTAGAAGCGATATCGTTTGCTTTCATACCACCTATTATTCCCGCTGTAATTGCTATGAAAATAAAAGTAGCAGTCATTTCTGCGTCCGTCCAATGTAGACGAAAAGCGCCTATTAAAAATGCAATTAACGATAAAGCTGAAACGAGTAAAATTAATTTATGACGTATCGTCCAAGGGACTTCTTTTTTCTCTGTTTCTTTTTCGCTTGAAAGAGCGTTACTTGGAAACCAGTTGTCGCCAAGGATGCTTCCTTTATTTGATTTTTTCAAGCGTTTTACATACCAATTTATATAGAGGATAGTGGCAAGTAAAAAAGATATATAGATTGCGGTGCGTAAACCAATCCCGGAAAACATCGGAAGTTCTGCGATCTTTTGTGAAATACCTAAAGGTGAGGGAGATAAAATAGTAGCATTAAAACCAGCATAAGTACCTAAATAAATAATTGCTACACCGACGATAGCGTCCCATTTTAACGTGCGTGCAACGATGATACCGATGGGGATAAAACCGATAACTGAGTTAACGATAATACCAGTCGTTCCAAGAATAGAAAAGAGCGCAGCAACTATACAAATGAAAAGTAATTGCTGATTCCGAAATTTGTTAATAACATGATAGATTAAACCGTCAAGAGCACCTGTTTTTTCAAGAATTGCAATAGCTCCACCTGTAAATAAAATTAGAAAGATAATAGGGGCAGCAAGTGTCATTCCTTTTTCAATAGCGGTAAAAAAAGAAACAAAGCCTACGGGTGATTGCGGAACAGAATGATAGCTACCTGGTATTGTTGTTGTAACGGTCCCGTTTGTAACCCTTTTAAATTCTCCGGCAGGAACGAAATAAGTAGCGATGGCGCAAAGTAAGGCAATAAAAAATAATAGTACGTACGCATCAGGCATTTTAAACTTTGATTTACTAGGTTGTTTTTTTGCCTCAGTTTGTATTTGCATAAAATTCCTCCTTCTTCACTTTGTTAATTTTTAATATTCTGAATTTAATCTGTGAAATAGATTATAATAAAGGTGGCTTCTTAAGGCAATAGTTTTTGTATCCTTTCCCGTACATACAAATTATTGCAATATTAGACAGGGAAACGAAAATAAGCCAAGAATATGTTAAATAGAAAGAAAAAGGAAAAGAGGGAACAAGATGTGGAAAACTACAGATCTATGTGATGAATTTGAAAAGGAATTACAAATATGTCGCCAGTCTTTTCGGTCTTTTGGGAAGAAAGAACAATTCCACGGGAAAATTGCAACTGTAAAAGTGAAAGATGATAATGTACTAGTGAAGGAAGGATTGCAAACACTCCCAGAAGGAACAGTATTAGTTGTTGATGGCGGAGCGTCTACGAATTGTGCGTTACTTGGTGATAATTTGGCAGCTATTGCGGAAGAAAGAAAGCTAGCAGGAATTATTGTGAATGGATATGTTCGTGATTCTAGTGAACTAAAGAATATTAATATTGGTATTTTAGCGTTAGGGACGATGCCAAATAGAAGTGTGAAAGAAGGAAAGGGAGAACGAAATATTTCACTGCACTTTGGACAAGTGGAATGGAATCCAAATGAATATGTCTATGCGGATGAAGATGGCGTCATTATTAGTGAAAAGAGTTTACATAGTTAAGAGTTAATAAGTTATTATTCTTAGAAAATAAATCCGATAAAGCATGGACAAAATTCTTTGTCAATAGTAAAATAATACAGAAATTTAAAATTTACAGAATGTATAGGTTTATCGTTTTACGATAACTTAAATGGAAGTAAGTTGTGCCAAGAAAAGTGAATGTTATCACAATGATACGTTCATAAACAAAATTATTTTTCCTATACAAATATAGCCGCGAATAATGCGGGTAGGAGGTGTTGTACATTTTTGTTCGACACTTACAAAAAGAGAGTGTCAATCGCACGCCCTTGAAGGGCCTTTTTTTGTGTAAATGGTAGTAAGGGAGGAAATTTTGGGATGGCAATGTTGAAAAAATGGCTGCTTACGTCGTTAATGGCAGTGACACTTGTATTTGTTTCTTTTGCGAATACAGTACATATTACGTTTGCTGAAGAAAATACAGCAAAACTTGCAATTATTGGGGAATCACAAAAAGGCATTATGTTATGTCCGAAAGAAGAGCAAATTAAAGATGGGGAAACAGCTTTAAGTTTGCTGCAAAAGGTCATGGGGGACAAAGTAGAATCTGAAACGATGTCGTTTGGAACATATGTAAAAGGAATCGATGGTTTAATGGCCGGGGCTACAAGTGCTTGGCTGTATGATGTAAATGATAAGTCTGCAGAAGTCGGAGCAGATAGTTATAAATTAAAATCTGGAGATGTTGTTGTCTTTCGCTTTGTTTCAGACTGGAGCAATATGAGCCAGGAAACATTGAAAGAAACGTTAGATAAGTTCGGAACTTGTAAAACAGAAGAACCAAAACCAGAAGGCGAAAATGGTAAACCGACAGTCGAGCCAAAACCAGAAGGTGAAAATGGTAAAAAAACAGAACAACCAAAGCAAGAGAACATTCAAGTTCCAAGTGCACAATTAAATGAAGCCATTTCTAAAACATCAGACAAG
>NZ_JAKUDW010000052.1:0-35444 GCF_022662595.1 Bacillus cereus group sp. BfR-BA-01524
CAATTAGGAATAACTTATGTTAGAATTATTTCTTGTTTATTCTTGTTTTTTAATATATTTATCCTTGATCATTTTTATATATTGTTTTCTTTCTGTTAATTCAAATATAAATAATGCCTTTTTTATGTATGTTAAACCAACTTCATTAGAGTGCTGAACTTTTAATAAAATTGCACCTTTTTCAAAGAATAATTCACCTAATAAGTATAAAGTATTCATATTTATGGCTAATTTTATACCTATTTCACTATACTTTATTGCTTCTTCATATTGATTTGCAAGGTGTAAACATTTTGTTAACGTATGAATGAGTCTTAATTTGATTTCTTTTTCTCTAGGGAATTCTATCTTATTAAAATTAATTAAACTTTGTTTTAATATATTTATGCTTTTCTCATAGTCTTCATTTTCTGCATGTATTATAGCAATTGAATTCATTATGCTTATTTCTTTTTCTGATAAAAAGTTACTACTACTTAAGGTTTGTTTTAGTGCTCTATTTAAAATGTCAAAAGCATTAATTGTTGCTCCATTTACATAATATATAGCAATCGCTTCATGCCATAATAGAAATTGTTTATCTTCTTTTGATTGGAAATTATTTTCGTTTTTCTCTTTTTTCACTATTTCGTAAAGCTCATTATATTGTTTTTGTTTCACACAATCTCTCATTACATATTTTACATTTTCAATATATTTTATTTTTTTGTTTTTGGTTAGTGCAAATATATAATTTGGATCAATACCAAGTCTTTCAGATAATTGATACAACAATATGCTAGATGGATAAATAATACCTTTTTCTATCTTACTAATTTGGCTTTGTGAACATATTCCATGACATAATTCAGATTGTGACATATTTTTTTCTTTCTAAGTTCTTTAATAATAATACCAAGATTGTAGAATTCCATCTTTCCTCCCTCAAATGTAACACTTTATGAGTATAAGAATATTTTCCAACTTTTAATGTAATGTAAAATTAGTATAGTTACAATTACTATTTATATGGATTTATAGTTTTTTTACAAACTTGTATCACAATACGAGAAATTATTACAATAAGATTCACTAATAATCAATGGGAGTTTTATTCATCATCACTGATTATTAGTCCACTCCAAGCAGGCTTTTACAGGCAGTCCGATTTCTTTGCCACAGCTACATTTTTGAGGTGGGAATCTTACTGCCCGCAAATAGCGAAATTAAAAGAACTAAATATGATTTTTCACCTTTATTTCTTTTAATAGTTTCTTTTGATTTTTATATAAATAATTTCGAAGGAGCGTATTTTATGAAAAGAATGTTGACCGAAAGAGAGTTAGAAGTGGCTATTTATGTGGCAAAAGGATTTACAGATGCAGAAATTTCAAAAAAAATATATGTTACCCCTAGAAGGATTTCAACGATAATTAATCATATTAAAGCAAAATGGCATATTAATTCTAGAGTGGAATTAGGTATTTTAGTTTACCATTATGGTTTTATAGATGCACCCTTATTTTCAAATAAAGAAAATCATTTATTCGAAAAGGTTGCACAATAATTGGCCAAGTATAATGTGTTTCAGTTACAAATAAAAACAGAAAAGCCGCTGAACTTTTATTATTTAAGGTAATTCTGTATTTTGAAGGTGATGGACATGTACGGATTGCTAAAAGAAAAAAATATAGATTGTATTTAGATATTTTAGTAAGAATGATTGTACCAGAAACTTTTAAAATCCCAATAATAGAGGACTCTTTGGATGTTTTATTGAAGGGCTTCGAACGACTTTTAAAAGGTAAAAACATACCTTTAGACAATGTTTCTTCTGCAACAGCAAGTATAGCTTTTAATGTAGAAAGTCCATCCATTTTGATTAAGCTCTTTTCAAAAAGGGTGGGTTTCTTCAGTTTATAGGAAAGGTATACTTAACTCATAAAAATTACAATAAAATAGGTAAAAATGCCATCGCATCTTTACCTATCCTATAGATAAACAGGTTTTCATAAAAAATAGAAAACTCCACTGAACACTATAAATATATTATTTTAAATTAATTGGTTGTTGTTGAGTAATACAATGGATCATACCACCATTTTTATAAAGCTCTCTTACATCAACCCCCACAACTTTACGATCAGGATAAAGTTTTTGAATCATCTCATTTGCTATTTTATCATTAGGATCATTATAGTTAGGAACTAAGATAACTTGATTCGCTATATAATAATTAATATATGAACCTTTATAATCAAGTTGCTTTCCGTTTTCTAATGTAACATTATTCTTGCTTAGCGGCAGATATACATACTTGTACTTATTACCCTCAGCATCTTTTGCCTGCAACAACTTGTTAATATCTTTATCAGACGTTCCCCATTCAGCTAAATCTTTTTTGTTTAATGTTATAATAGTAGATTTATCGTGGAATTTTGCAAATCCATCAATATGAAAATCAGTAATATCTAAGTTAGGTACTCCATCTAACCAAATAAAATTTGTTACCCCAAGGTCACTAATATATTTTTCAATATCTTTTTCTGACAATTTTGCATTTCTATTTTTATTCGTCACAGCACTTCTAGTTAGTAAAGCAGTTCCATTACCATCTAATTCAAATGCGCCACCTTCAAGAACAAATTTATTCCAATCAATTCTTTCAATTCCTAACTGTTTACTAAGATTCTCACGAAGACGAGCATCTTTCTTATATGGTGTTTTCTTTCCCCATCCGTTAAATCCTGGGTCTAATATCTTTAGATTTTTGTCATTATCATAAACAAAAATTGGTCCAGTATCTCTCGCCCATACATCGTCAGTAGGTGCGATAAAGAAATCAATTTTCTCCATATTTACCCCGTGATCTATTAAAACCTCAGTAATTCTTTCTTTTTCTTCTTGATCATATGCAACAATATGAACTTTTTCGCCTTTACTTAAAGCATTTGTCATTTGAATCCAAATTGGCTCTACTTCTTTCTGATATTTTTGCCCATATGTAAATTCATGAGGCCATTGTAGCCATGTTCCTTCATGTTTGTTTTTTTCATCTGGCATTGTATACTTTCCTACTTGTTTTCGCACCTCTACTTTCTTCATATCTTTTCTTTGCGTTTTTTCAATTTCCTTCGCCTGAACTTTCTCAATCCCCTTCCCTAGAGCATAACCACTGAAAATAGATGTGGTTAGTATAGCACTCATACACAAATTCGTTATTTTTTTCATTTCTTAACCTCCTTTTCTGTCTTACTGTAAACCTTTACATAGTGTGAAGGTCAAGCTTTTCCGTTTGAATTATTTAAATATTTTAAATGTGAAGTGTAATTTGAATCGAACTTTATACAAAACAAGTAAGAATCAACTATTTCTACTATAATCATCATTTTTTCATAAAATCTTACACTCTTTTCTTATGTTATTCTTTTTATACTATGTACTGTATTATTTTCGAAAATAATATAGTACATGAAATTTCATATTAAATACATATTCATTTATTTATTGATTTGTTTATTCAGTTTATATTTAACTATTCAAAAGCAGTTACAATTCTCTCTTTCATTTTCTGTAATACTTCACTGCTCAATACTTTTTGACCAGCAGGAAGTTTTAATATGGCAGCGGCACCTTTACTAAGGTATATTTCTTGATCATTATTTTGATTTACTACCAATATTCCTTGTCCTTCAAATTCGAAATAACTAATATCTTTTGTTTCATTTGTATTATTCTTTATTGCTGTATATAATCCATATAAATCTTTACTTCTATTTTCTCCGCCCGTTCGAATCGGTTCAATATCATTCGCAACAATTAGTCCTTCTGGCTGCTCACCCTTCATAATAAACCACAACTTTTCATTTGTTGGTAATAGTAAATGCTTAAATTCAGAGCTATTTAAAATTTGCTGTGCTGGAATTGTTTCATAGATTGGTAACGAAAATGGAGATGTTGTTATTTTTTCAAAGCTTAAATTTTCAGAAGAACTTCCCTTACTATATTGATAATCTTTTAATGCGATCGATTGTACCGATTCACTTTTATTTTTTGATGCATAACTAATTTTACTAGCGAAAATAATAACGGTCATTAAACACATGCACGGTACCACAAGCTTAAGTAGTTTTCCCATTTATGAACCCCCGCTTTTAATATTATTAGTTTGCATGGATATTATAAACAGTTTCACTCCACCAAAAATTATTATTGTTATGGAACGTACTGAAATTATGATTATAATGATCACCATACCAAGGGTCCATGTACGTTATATAATCTGTTCCATTTGTCCCTTTATAAAATCCATCAAGTACTAGAAAGTGTCCGATGTTAGCTCCATTTTGCCACATAATGAGTGCAATCATCGGCTGATTACTATTAATTTGACTTTTGAACCACTCATACGATTTTGCTCCTGAACTTATAGCTGAGCTAACACCATATCCCGATAATCCATATTGTATTTCACGTGAAGTTGCAGGATTATTATATGATCCACCCTTAACATACCTAACGTACTGATCTTGTGAAGGAGTTTTCCCAAAATAATTTAAAACTGAGACCGAAGTGCCTGCCCAACACCAATTTGATCTTTCTTGTAATATGTTAGGTACAGATAATTTACGGTCTATTGGTGTACTTGGAGGATTTCCATTAATATACGCTGACGTTACATATACTTTTTTTCCATCTTTAAAATAGTAAAACCAACGATTGTCTAAATTTCCTGTCCAGTAATCTTTAACCGCTTCACCATACTCCCATCCTTTAAAAGATACTTTTGTATTTCCGGGAATCACATCTACAATATTTGCATTCAAACTTTTCGCCTCTCTAACATTTACATTCAATGGAGCTGTTGTCCCTGAAAATTCAACTTCTTCTGCTATTATTTTCTGAACACCAATAAAACTAAATGTGAAGAACAATAAAAACATACAAACAATAAAATGATTTCTTCCCTTCATTTCTCCACCCCTTCATCAGTACTAAAAAACATCAACAATTCATCCTTATTAATTGTTCAAGCTTAATATTACATACTAACGAAAAATGACTTCTCATAAAATGAAACTTTAATCAGTAGTGGTTTTATGCATCACCCACTGTTTATTAGTTAAACCAATCGGGCTGCTCGGCAAATAGCGGGATAAATTCCAATACAAAAAAGGAGCCTATAAATTTTTATAGGCTCCTTTTTATTTCGTCGTTATTACTTAGCTAATTCTTTCGTACCATTCATTACATCAATGAAGAATCCCCAGTTATTCACTACAGAAGAGATACTGATATGTTCATCTGGAGTGTGGACGTTGAAAATGTCTGGTCCGAATGAAATTGCATCTAATTCAGGCATCTTTTGAACGAATGCGCTACACTCAATCCCCGCATGTACAGCGAATATTTCAATTTCTTTATTGTATTTTTCTTGATGTACTTTTTCAAATAAATTACGAATTTGTGAGTTTGGATTGTATGGCCATTCTGGATACTCTGACTCTATTTCAAATGTAGCACCAACTAATTCAGCAATATATTTGATTTCTTCTGCAACATGTTGTTTTAAACTACTTACAGAACTTCGCACTTCGTTACGTAATTTAATTTCATCTTGCAACGTTTCAATAACGCCTAAATTTGTTGAGCTTTCTACAAGACCTTTAATATCCATGCTCATACTTTGAATGCCATTCGGAATTAAGAATAATGATGAAATAAGCTGCTTTTGTGTCTCTTTAGCAAATACTTTTTCAACTTTTTCATCCAATTTTGTCAGTGTAACATGAACATCTGGATCAACAGCACGCATTTCTTCTTGTAATACACGTGTCCATGATTCTAGTTTTTCTTCTACTTGTCCTACATCTTCTGTACGAATTAAAATTGTAGCTACACTTTCACGCGGAATTGCATTCGTTTTTAATCCGCCGTGAACTTCACTTATGTTAAACTCCGTATGTGCTGATAAGTCACGTAATACTCGTCCTAATACTTTGTTCGCATTACCGCGTTGTTTATCAATTTCCATACCAGAATGTCCGCCTTTTAGACCGCCAACATATAGACGGTATGCATCCATATTCGCTGGCGTTTCATCCCAAATTACGGGGATTGTTTCAACAGCTTTCGCACCACCTGCACTACTTACAAGTAATTTATGATCTTCTTCAGAATCAATATTTATAAATATCTTTCCTTCAAAATGATTTGGATCAATAGCAAAAGCCCCGCCCATTGTCGTTTCTTCTTCAGTAGTGATAACGACTTCAAGTGCTGGATGCGTAATTTCTTTTGAATCTAATAAAGCTAATGCATACGCAACTGCAATACCATTATCAGCACCTAAAGTTGTTTGATTTGCATATAACATATCCCCAATGATTCGTAATTCAATTGGATCTTTTTCAAAATCATGTACTGTTGCTTGATTTTTTTCGCAAACCATATCCATATGACCTTGAATAATAATAGCTGGTACATTTTCATAACCAGCTGTTGCTTCTTTTTTAATAATGACATTTAATGCTTCATCTTGAATGACTTCTAAGTTACGCTCTTTTGCAAAGCCCACTAAATAATCACTAATTTCCTTTTCATTACCTGATCCTCTAGGAATCTTTGAAATTTCTGCAAAATGATAAAATACAGGGTGCTTTGTTAATTGTTCTAAAGTAGAATACATTTTTCAAGCTCCTCTCAAAATGAAAAAATAGTATGTAAGTCTTTTATCATTATACCATGATTCATTATTTTACCTTTCTTTTAACTTTTATTGTTCATTTTATGTACAACACTCTTACAACATTGTAAGGGTATTGTAATCTATATCGATTTTTCTCATTTAATAATAGCCGTATACTTTTTAAAGAAACACATTAAAGGAGATAAAGAAAATGAAAAAGTTTTTAGCAATTATTACACTATGTTTATTATTTTCTAGTTTTACTATTGGCTGTGAGAGAGCGTCACTAAATAGAATTGGTAAAGATGTATATTACATGCAGATAAAAGGCGAAGGAACTATCGAAAAAGTAGATGGTAGAAACTTACGAAACTATACGCTGCCCGCATATGATAAAGATGGCGTCAAAAAACAAATTACATTTAGAAGTACAAAAAAAGAAAACAATCATAAATTAAATGAAGACGCGTTTTTACGCCTTTATGTAGATCAAGATGATAATAATAAAAATGAAATATCATCAATTGAAGTAAAGTCCTATGAAGAGATTCAGAAAGCAGATTTGCCTGAAAAAATAAGAGAAAAGTTTACTATTAAATAAAAAAACAAAAGAAAATGCTCTATGCATTTTCTTTTGTTTTTTTCACATGTATATATTTTGAACTACTATTATTCATCAGTTTCTCTAACCGATTTATATTCTCCGTTAATGCACCTTTCACAAGAGAGAAATCTGTATTTGATTCTTCTTTTTTTTCTTTAAAAAACGAAGACTTTTGTACATTGACTTCAGCCATCTCTTCTCCCCCTTTTCAAAAAGATACAACCTTTTATTTATATTATATAGCAAATATAAAAAGAGTGTACACTTATGATTTTCTTTTTAATTCTTCTTCTAATTCTTCTACTTGCTGCAACGTATCACCTTTTATTAAAGAGAAATCGGTTGTATCTTCATTATCTTCTTTAAAAAAATCATTGTCATAATCTTTTACCACTACAATCACCTCTACATGCTAGTGTAGGAATGATTGTCCAATTTTATTCAACTTTGTCGGATTTTGTTTTTAATTTATGTATAGAAGAAAAGGACAGAATAAGATTCTGTCCTTATTTACTAAAATAACTATGATGTATTGTTAAATTATATACATTTTCAAAATCTCGATCTTGCAGGTTATTTTTCTTTCCATCAATAATAATGAAAACGTCACTTACTATTTTTGCTGGTATAATCCCGACATTTTCTACTTGCACCGCTTTCTGCTCATTCAATTGCTTGATATGTTCTAACGGAACGATAATACTAAATTGCGAGCGAATACCCCGAAAGTTTGTATTTAATTCTTTCGCGGCTTCAAAAACAACAATTTTCGCACCAATCTTTTCCCCATATGAATCTAAAAATGCATTTAAGCTCTTTGTATATTCCTCTTCTGTATGCCATTCCATCGTACCGAATACTGATGGGTTAACATTTTGAATAATTGTCGTGTATATTTCTCCTCTCGCTTTAGATGCAATTAATGATCGTTTTATTGATTGAACTGTCTTGCCAATATCGGTAAATTTCGCACCCCATATTTCTGAAATATTAGGTGTTAAAATGAACGCAATATCAACAAAAATAACCATTGCAGTAAACATCAAAAGATTTTTCCAGAGGGTTAAATCGATTCCTTTTATCATGAAATACACAGTGACAGATATGATAAACAAACCATACCAAGTCTTTCTAATACGTTGCTTCTTCTCCTCGTACAACTCTTCATTTTTCCAATAAAAGAAAACAAGGACTACAAAGACAATCGCTAAAACAAATAAGCCAATTCGAATGTTAGAGATCATTAATCACATCACCCTCCATTCAAAAACTACTCACGATATCATTACATGCGCAAGCTGCTCTCTTTATGACAAAAGACGTGGACAAGCTTCTAAATTTAGCTACATCGCATATATATTAGAAGGTGCCACGTCTTTTATCCTGCTATTTGTGGGCAATAAGACCCCCACTGATTAAAGTTTTACTTTACCATGAGTCTACATTGTATATGTAGACAAGCATCCATTTCAAATTTTCGTATTAAAAAGAAATATGTTTCGGAATTTCCCCTTCAGGTACTTCTCCATCCATACTTAAATAATAATGACGAATCGGACGTAAATCTTCATCTAATTCATAAACAAGCGGAATGCTAGTTGGAATATTTAATGAAACTACACCATCACTTGAAAGGTTATCTAAGTATTTTACTAGCGAGCGAATTGTGTTGCCGTGTGATGAAATAATTACTTTATTACCACTTTTTAATGTCGGCGCAATTTCTGAATGCCAATAAGCAAGTACTCTCTTCTCCGTATCCTCTAAACATTCAGTTAATGGGAATTCACCTTTTTTGAGTGTTTTATATCTTGGATCATTCGCTTCATATCGAGAATCGTCTTCAGTAAGAGCCGGTGGTCTTACATCAACACTTCTTCTCCAAATATGAACTTGCTCCTCACCATATTTTTGAGCAGTTTCATCTTTATTCAACCCTTGCAATGCACCATAATGCCTTTCATTTAGCTTCCAAGATTTATGTATTGGGACCCAAGTAAGATCCATCTCATGAAGTACAATCCATAACGTCCGAATTGCGCGTTTTAATACAGATGTATAAGCCACATCAAAAGTATATCCGTTTTTCTTTAATATTGCTCCTGCTTCTCTCGCTTCACTTAATCCGTTCTCTGATAAATCAACATCTGTCCATCCAGTAAAGCGATTTTCAAGATTCCATAAACTTTGTCCGTGACGAATAAGTACAAGTTTTATCATTATAATTCCCCTTTCGGAAATGTGAATTTTATTGTTCCATTGCGTACACGTATAAAGTATCTAGTAATGTATCTTTTTATCCATTCACTCTATGACCAAACGATAGTTGCCAAATGTATGGATAAAATTTGTTCTTTTTCAAACGATAAAAACAGAAGTTTTTTCATTATTTTTGATCGACTGGTATTTCCCGTTTTGATACCCAAGCATCAAAACCTGATCGGCTATTTGCCATTTCATTCATAACTTGGTGCCAATTGTCCTCACATGATTCACCAAATTTTGAAAAAATAGCACCCATTTGTTGTCTTTGTACATCACTCAGTTTTTTCTCTAAATCTGCACCTTTTTCTGTTAAAGACAACTGTTTTACACGTCGATCATGCATAGCCTCATTACTCTCAATTAAGCCCTTTTCCACAAGTTGACGTAACGGTCCGTGAAGAGCTTGTTTACTTATTTCTAATAGTGATAATAACTCATTTACACTTATCCCTGGAAAACGTGCGATAAAAAATAAAATTCGATGATGTACTCGTTGAATGCCATATTCTTTTATAATTTCATCTGGCTTTTCAGTAAATGTTTTATATGCAAAATAAAATAATGCTAATGCCTCATTCATCTGTTCTTCTTTATGTTGTGTCATCTACTTTCCCCCTGTATGTAAATTATACCACAATCTAGTAATGAATATTTTAATCAACGCATTAGAACTTGTTCAGTCTATTGAAACATTCATTGCATAATTAGGAGCTGATTCATTTGAAAAAACAATACACTGTAAGTACATATTTATTGGATAGACTACACGAATTAGGAATTGAACATATATTTGGGGTTCCTGGTGATTATAATCTTGCCTTTTTAGATGATGTGGTAGCACATGAAAATTTAAAGTGGATTGGCAATTGTAATGAATTAAATGCTGCATATGCAGCAGATGGGTACGCTCGCATAAAAGGAATCGCTGCTCTTATTACTACTTTCGGTGTTGGAGAATTAAGCGCTATTAACGGTATTGCTGGCTCATATGCGGAAAACGTGCCAGTTATAAAAATCACGGGTACGCCACCAACAAAAGTAATGGAAAATGGAGCAATCGTCCATCATACGTTAGGAGATGGAAAGTTCGATCACTTTTCCAATATGTATCGAGAAATCACTGTGGCACAAACAAATGTAACACCTGAGCATGCTGCTGAGGAAATTGACCGTGTTTTACGCGCATGTTGGAATGAAAAACGCCCGGTTCATATTAATTTGCCGATTGATGTGTATAATAAACCAATTAATAAACCTACAGAACCAATTTTATATAAACCGATTTTAAGTAATAAAGAAGCGTTGGATAAAATGCTTCTACATGCCACTTCAATAATAAATAACGCCAAAAAACCTGTAATTTTAGCTGATTTTGAAGTAGATCGATTTCACGCTAAAGAAAATTTACATCAATTCGTAGAAAAAACTGGGTTTCCCATCGCGACGTTAAGTATGGGAAAAGGAATATTCCCAGAAAAACACCCTCAATTTATAGGGATTTATACTGGTGATGTAAGTTCTCCGTACTTGAGAAAAAGAATTGATGAATCTGATTGTATTATTAGTATTGGTGTGAAGTTAACTGATACTATTACAGGCGGCTTCACACAAGGTTTTACAAAAGAACAAGTTATAGAAATCCATCCCTACACTGTGAAAATTATAGATAAAAAATACGGTCCAGTTGTAATGCAGGATGTTTTACAACATTTAAGTGATTCAATTGAGCATCGTAATAAAGATACCCTTGACGTTAAGCCATTTATTTTAGAATCATCACCTTTTACTGAAGAGTTCATTCCAAAAGCACAAATGGTCACACAAAAACGTTTTTGGCAGCAAATGTACCATTTCTTACAAGAAAACGACGTCTTAATTGTAGAGCAAGGAACACCTTTCTTTGGTAGTGCTGCTATCCCTCTACCTAATAACACTGCATATGTAGGACAACCGTTATGGGGATCTATCGGATATACACTGCCCGCTCTACTTGGTACACAGCTCGCCAATTTATCATGGCGCAACATTTTAATTATTGGTGATGGTTCTTTCCAAGTAACTGCCCAAGAGTTATCAACTATACTACGTCAAAATTTAAAACCGATTATATTTTTAATCAATAACAACGGATACACTGTTGAACGTGCCATTCACGGACAAAACCAATCATATAATGACATACAGATGTGGGATTACAATAAACTATCAATGGTATTTGGATCAGAAGAAAAAAGTCTAACATTTAAAGTAGAAAATGAAGCAGAATTAGCAGAAGTCTTAACAAATATAACTTTTAATAAGAATCAACTTATCTTTATTGAAGTTATAATGAGCCAAAGCGATCAACCTGAATTGTTAGCTAAACTCGGGAAAAGATTCGGTCAGCAAAATTCTTAATATAGAAGCATAACCTAATTATACAATTAGTAGTGTAAAACTTGTTTTGAGAATAGTTTCGACACTCAAAATACATAAGGAAAAGGATGGAAAGCGCCATCCTTTTCTATTTTAAGAGCATTCTTCGACTAACGCCCCGTATGACAAGCAAAAATTCTTAATCCATCTTTAACTTTATAGCTTTTGTCGCAATAAATGTTTTAATATGCTTATCTAATATCCTTGTCCCACCAAAATCATCCTCATAAAAACCTGTTATAGCAAAACCAGCTTCAATTTGGCCTTGGATTTGGTCTTCTAAAGTATGCGCATATTCTATTGTTTGATTTGAATCGATGTAATCTTGAACTTCATCCTCTGGTAAATAATCCAATGTTGATGAAGGAATTGAATGTTTAACATCAAGAATACCTTTTTGTTCTTGGTTATCATCAAAGATCCATAGTAACGGATTTGTAAATCCAGCAATAAGAATACCTTTATTCTTTAAAACCCTAGAAACTTCATTCCATACAAGATGAACATCTTTTACAAACAAATTAGAGACAGGATTTACTACAATATCAAAATATTCATCCTCAAAATCACCAAGGTCTGACATATCTCCTTGTACGGTTTTTAAAGACAAACCATCCCTTTTTGCTACCTTTTCATCTTGTTCCAATTGCTTCTTAGATATATCAGTTACTGTTACATCTGCTCCAGCAGTAGCTAGAACAGGTGCTTGTTGTCCACCACCTGATGCTAAGCAAAGTATCTTTAATCCATCTAATGACTTTGGAAACCACTCTCTAGGAACTGATTTTTCCGTAGTGACTGTAATCTCCCATTCACCTGATTTGCTTTTCTCAATAACCTCGCTACTTACAGGCTGCGTGTATCTAGAACCTTCTTCAACCTTCTTATCCCATGCATTACTGTTTTGTTGTGTAATATCCATTGCGATTAGTCCTCCTAACGATCTAGTTGGATTTTAAGTATAAACTTATTAACTATTTATGCTTTCCTTTTTCTATTAACCCGCCTGATAGTTCATACATAGTTGTCTATATTTATATTAACAGATAAACACTAATAATTACTAAAAATTCTAAAAAGACACAAAAAAAGCATTCCAAATCTGTTGACAGTTGGAACGCTTTTTTATGTTATTTCATTTTTCAAGCTTTTAACTAAATCCATTAAACAAATAAGCTATGCTTTTTCTTTTTTATTCAGCAAGAGTTAACTGCCAAGATACACCATACTTATCATTTAACCAGCCAAACTTTTTACTAAACGGATAAGAACCTAAAGGCATGAGAATTGCTCCATCCTGCGCTAGTTTATGAAAGACCGTTTCAATTTCTTCTTCTGTCTCACAAGTTACATAAAGAGACATAGCTGGAGTGAATGTAAAATTATGATTTACATAACTATCAATACACATAAACTCTTGGCCATTTAGCGTAAAAGTTGCATGAATTACAGTTCCCTCTTTACCAGGTCCATTTTCATCGTAGCGAGAAATACTTACAATTTCCGATTGATCAAATAGCGACGTATAAAAATTCATTGCTTCTTCAGCTTTGCCTTCAAACATTAAAAACGTAGTAATTTTTTGATTTGTGTTACTCATATGGAGACAGCCCCTTGTTATGTATTTATGTAAAACATACGTCACTCAAAAACCGAACGTACATTCCCGTGAATATATTGTCTATAAAAACGATGAGTTTGTCAATTATCTACTTTATTATTTCTTCTTAAATAATGCTGTCCAAAGAAATGATTCTCCAAACATTTCATTCGGTTGTTTCATTTGTTTCATCCTTCTAATCTCAATTACCTCAAATTCTTTAAATATCTCTCTTAACTTTTCTTCCGAGTATGCAAGACCACCTTGTAGACTCCACCCTCTATATACATCCCAATCTGTTATTTCTGATCCATTTCGCTCATCTAAATCGCCTGCCGCAAAACATGTTAATCCGAAATAACCACCCGATTTTAATGAGTTTTTAATTAAATCCACATAATTTATTCTTCTATGCGGTGGAATGTGATGCAAACAGCCCGAATCATATACAAAATCAAATTCGTTTTGAACCTCTAAATTGAAAATTGAATCACAAATAAAATGAATTTCTACCCCTTTTGCCAATGCCCTCTCTTTTGCCCAGTTAATGCCTTCTACAGATAAATCCACTGCTGTTACATCAAATCCTTGAGTCGCTAAATAAATGGCATTTCTACCTGGACCACATCCAAGTTCTAATACCTCCCCTTTTAAAACTCTCTCTTTTTGTATATACGAAACTAGATTCTCATCTGGAACATTTTCAAAAAACGGAACATCCTTTTCTCTATTCTCATAAAACTCATTCCAAAAGGGTTCAGCAGGTCTTAATAATGAATCAAGCATTTTTAAAATGTCTTCTTGTGTGTGTAACGTTTCAGTTTTCATTTTCACCCTCCATATTTTAATAGTCAGAAAATTATTATATATCTTTTTGAACTTTCAAACAAATAAAAAACTCCTACTATTTGTATTGGCTTACTTATCCTATACTTTGAAAATGAATCTATTAATACAGCGATGAATTGGAGTTCTACCGACCCAATATTTTTTTTACTGATATTAACAGCTTGGACCTGTATTGGTGGCCTTATAGGAATGAATACGCCAACTACTGCGAAAACAACGCTTAGAAGTATAATTACAATCACACTTACATTGTTCTTACTTTTGTACTTAATATTAATAATGTGTTTTTAGTATCTTTAATCGCATCATAATTATAAAATTCATTTTTTTGATTTAAATAGAATAAAACTCAATATTCCGTTAATACTGTATATGACATTAGATTTTCTCCTTGTTCCCCCTTGGAGAACCGAGCAGTTAGCGTTTGCTAGCTGCTCTTTTATTTTCTGCAATTGGTTACACTTACCTGATGTTTTTAGCGTAATATTAAGTTAAGATATATAAGAATAAAATATATTTGGCTGTTATACCATTACCCTAGGAAACTAGGGTTTTAATTTCCATAAAATTAAATTTTTGTTAAAAACAATATACTTACCAAATATTGTTTTTGTTTAAAATAACTGCTCTAAATAAATTAGATGCATTTACCAGTATGTTTACCACAACATTCATGTTAAAATCCCTTGTGAGTACGACACAACTCGACCTTATGAAGCCTTACAGCCATTATAGTGGGGCTCTTTTTTTAATTGAATTAACACTTTTGTTTAATTTTCTAACTTTTCCCCACTTTACACCCTTAAATTCATATATAATAATTAATATAGTTGTAGCATTTTGTTATTAGGAGGTGTAATTATGTCATTTGCAGCATGGAGTGCAATTTTTATGACTTTGATTGGAGCAATGTCCGGAGCAATATTTGGTACAATCTCTTCTAAAAATAAGAGCAAAAGTAGGAACTAAAAAACCTAATATTAAAAGTTAATATCTATTTCAGTACCAGCTGATACGCCCTTGACATTTCAGCTGGCATTTTCTATTTAAATAAGAATTTTATTAAAAACTTATATGGATATATTCTCCAATACATAATTAATATATTCGAAGTGTTAGTAATACTAAAAATAATAATGATTTTGTTATACATTTGTTTCGGAATAAGTGCAGTTTTTAGATTAATAAAGGAATTTCAAAAGCCACAGAAAAAACAGTTCTTGATTTTAGTTGATTCTCTAATTTTGATAGGAGCAATATTTTTAATGGCTAGTTTCTTTATCTAAATTACATAAAAAAACTCCCAGTGAGTGAAACAGCTAGCAAAAGCTAACTGCTTTTTAATTACAATTACTAGTTTGTTTAAATTCACCTTAATTCATATCAAGTTTTCTTAACATTCTCATTAATAACCTTATAATATAATTAAGCTATTTGTATGAGAGGTGATTATTATGAACTGGAAACAAAAATACAATCCAAAATATTTCTTTTACCGAATGTATAGTTATATTTATAAAGCCCTTGATAATATATCATGGTCCTTAAAATAAAGCTTTTGTTCACTTTTGTTGATACATTTACGAAACATTCATGTGTTATCTTCATTAAGTTCTTTTCTTTTATAATGTCGTGTGAGATATACCAACAGAGTAAGCCCTAGCCCCCCTAATACTAGGGCTTTTTTTATAAGAATTTTATACATTTTATTATTTCCAGTAAACTTTTCAAATTGTATATACATAATATAAAATTTTTATGTTGTTATATTTTTTGATGGCCTCTTATCTTTCCGTAAAAGGCCCTTTTTTCAAATAACACTTTTGTTTAATTTATATTTAAAAAGTTCCTTTTCATAAAAACTTCCCTTATATGCTATACTCATTCTTAAATAATTGTATAAGGAATGTTAAAAATGGATGATAGATCGTCAAGACAATGGAAAATGCGACAAAAGTTAAAAGCACTGAAAACAAAAAACAGAAATGATACAAACCCTTTGTTTAATGAATGCCTTGAATCCCTAGGAAACGAAACTCTCATTTTCTCCCAAGAAAAAAGCCAACAGATTGCTACTATTTTAATGAATTCATTTCCTATAACTGTCTCGGGAAGAATAGATTGGGAACAGATAGATAATCAATTCATAGCTTCGAACAAAGAACAACTAATTTCCCTTATTAGAGCAAACCAACTAGATTTTGACGAACAGATTTTTATAATATGGGATAACTATGAAATCCCTGTAGTAAGTACAAATCTTGATAAAGTATTCCAATCACTAGTTGACGTTGATGCAGTCAGTTTTTATTACTGGCTATTAGACAAAGAATATAGATTCGTAATTGAAATAAATGATGAAGAATTGATTAGGGTTGGGTTTCGCTAATACTCTAAGCATATGAAGCTAGTTCCCTTCATTTCTTAATATTTTCTTCGTCACTATAGCTATTAATATCATTATGAAACTAATAGCAAATATAGGTAAATAAATTTTCGTACTGAATCGTTCAAACATAAAACCATATACGACTTGCCCAATTGGTGCCATACATTGAGATACCGCTGTTATAAATGCCATCACTTTTCCTAGATTTTCATTTGGTGTTTTCTTTTGGACTACAGTAATCACATAGATGGATACAATTGTCATAATCATTGCGATTAGAAGAGAAGAAAGTATAAAGAGGATACATGGTGGATAGTATCCTAAATTAAGAGTAAACGGTGTAACTGATAGTGCCACTGGTATTACTAATGAAGCTATGATAAGCATCCAATTATATAATGTTTTCATCTGTAACTTTTTAGCAAAGAAACCGATTGACAATGCACCTAATATAGTTGCAAAATCAATTAATCCCATTCCAATTCCATACATCGTATCGCTACTCTGCATAGTTACTCGTAATATAATAGGTCCTCCAACAACAAATAACGGTGTCAAAATTAAGTTTAGTAAAGCTGCAAGTAACATAGCCTTCAAAATAAAAGATTGTTTTAAAACATAAAGAAAACCTTCTTTCATATCTTTTACAATTATCGGTACGATATGGCCTTCCTGTATTCTTTTTATAAATGGTATTGTAATAAACATTTCTAAAATTGCAGATAAAAAGAAAGCGAGACAACTTATTATTACGAGCATTTTCAAACCAATTATGCCGTATAATATTCCTCCTAGTACAGGTGCAACTATATTAGATAATGCTTGCACACCATTTACGATACCGTTTGCTTGTTCTAACTTTTTCTCTGGAACTAATTGAGAAATACTCGCCATTACAACTGGTGCGTACATTGCACTAACGACTGCTAGTAAAAACATAATTGTTCCAATCATTAAAATAGATACCGATTCAGTTAATAACAAAACTATAAAACTTAATACAATAGCAGCGTTTATAAAATCAAAAATGACCATTACATTACGGCGGTTGAAACGATCTGCTATTGCTCCGCCAAGAGGTGCTAGCAGAAACGGAATACTCGTTACCGCATATAACCCTGCGAATATATCTGCACGCCCTGTTATATCTAGCACATATAGTGAGAGAGCAAAACGTAATAGTGTTGAACCTAAAATAGTAATAATTTGACCACTTACCATTAAGTGAAAATCTTTCAAGGAAGATTGAATACTTGCTGGCATCCTCGTCACATCCTTCATTTAACCTAGACCGACTGTCGGTCGATAATACTCAAACAGAAAATCACTATTTCTGTTTAATTAAAACTTCCATCATATAATTAAAAGATCCCTCTTTCGCTCCGACAGATGCTTCCATCATTTTGATATAAGCTTTAGCTCTGTTTATCATTTCTTCAGGTTTCCACTGGAATAAACCATCATCAAATATGACTTGCGCTGAGGAAATTAACAGTTCAATCGTTTCTTGTGGGTATGAGGTACAAAATATGCCTTCTTCTATTCCTTGCTCTAAAACTTCCGTTAATACAGGAGATAAATGTATAATGGACTGCACTAAACTTTTCTGATGCATTTCTGCATTATTTGGTTGATGGAATTGTTCAATCATTTTATCTTTTACATCTCCCGATTTTGGTGATTGTTCCATTAAAATTTTAAATAACTTATCTAAAACTGGAATATCGGGATTGGAGACAATCCTTTTCGCCTTAGTGACATCCTCTTTAATAATCCTCATAATGATTTCATCCATTACTTCCTCCTTCGACTTAAAATAATGATAAAACGTCCCCTTTGCTATACCAATTTCTTTTAAAATGTCATTCACGGTTGTTTTCGTATAGCCTTTCGTAAGAAACAAACGCTCAGCTATTTCTAAAATTTCCTTTCTACGCTCCTCATACTCCTTTACAATTCGCATTCAAGTTCTCCTTCTCACTAGACCGACTGTCGGTCTATTAAAATTATATGTTTAGTTTGCAAAAAGTTTCCTATTATCGTACATATACAACACCATACTTTCTATTTCCTTTATGGATTTTTTAAAATATTTTAATACGGTGAATGAAATTTCAAGAATTACTCTTTAACACCTCCCTTGTACTTGTATCGACTTCTTTGTATAAAAAAAGAGCCGCAACGCTTTGCGACTCTTTGACAATAATACCTATTTAACGGCCACGTCGTTGCTGACCTTGCTTTGTACTACCTTTTTTATTACTTGGCTTATTAAATGATCGGTTATTTTCATTTCTAGAACTATTTCTTGAATCATTTCTTGAGCTATTTCTCGAATCACGTCTTGAATCACTTCTTGAACCTTCACGGCTATCTCTTTGACGATATTGACTTGATTTCTTCGGAGCCGGCTTTGGTACCGGTTTTCCATTTTCATCTACACGTTTTATCTTCGGTTGTTCGATTATTTCTCTTTGTATTGGTGCACCAAGTGTTTTTTCAATTTCTTCTAAATGTTTTTCATCTTTCGCTGCAACGAACGTAATTGCAAGACCTGATCCACCTGCACGTCCTGTTCGGCCAATGCGGTGAATATAACTTTCTACATCTTCAGGGATATCAAAGTTAAATACGTGCGTTACACCATCTACATCAAGTCCACGAGCTGCTACATCCGTTGCGATTAAGTACTGAATTTTAGCTTCGCGGAAACTCTTCATAACTCTTTCACGTTTCGCTTGAGGTATATCACCATGAAGTTCAGCACAATTATAACCTAGTCCTTTTAAATTATCATAAAGCTTACTTGCTCTAACCTTTGTACGACAGAAAATAACTGCTAAAAATGGCTGATCACGATCCATAACAAAACGAAGTGCATCTGGCTTTGCACGATCTGTCGTCTCAATGACACGCTGCTCAATTGTATCTACCGTTACTTCTTCACTTTGTACTTGAATCATTTGTGGCTCATCCATATAACGCTTCGCCAATTTTTTAATATCTTTTGGCATCGTTGCTGAGAATAACATCGTTTGTTTACTACCAGGTGTCTCATCTAAAATATCTTCAATATCATATAAGAAACCAAAATAAAGCATTTGATCCGCTTCATCTAATACAATCGTTGAAAGATTACTTAAATCAATTGTTTCACGTCGTATATGATCTAATAATCGTCCTGGTGTCGCTACAACAATATGTGTATTACCTTTTAATTTTCTCAACTGTTGTGCTACATCTTGTCCGCCATATATCGCTAGTACATTAATATCTTCTCTTTGAACAAGCATTTTTTTAATTTCAGTTGTAATTTGCAGGGCTAGTTCCCTTGTTGGTGCAACAATTAAAGCCTGAACATCACTAGACTCTGGATCGATTTTTTCTAAAATCGGTAACACGAATGCTAACGTTTTACCCGTTCCTGTTTTCGCCTGCCCAATAATATCTTTACCTGACATAATAACAGGAATTGCCTGCTCTTGAATTGGTGTTGCTTCTGTAATTCCATTTTCACGTAATGTATGATTAAAAGTTTCACTAATTCCTAATTCTAAAAAGTTTTTCAAATAGACCACTTCTTTTCCTTATTTTTCACATTAGCTTTCATTGTACCATTTGTTTCGCCAAATATGAAAAATAAAAAAATTCTTATCTTCTTTTTTTATATTCATCCTGTACTAGATGAACAAATTCTTTTTGTTTTTTCTCGGATTTTATTAATGCTTGCATATTAGTAGAAGACAAAATGAACTTCTTAATTTTTCTATTACTCCAAATTAAACTTGTATACTTTGTATCTTCGTGTAGCCTTCGAAACCACTCAAATTCACTTAATTTGGAAATATGATGTTTTAATTTCATGTCATTTCGAGGATAAAATAAAATTATATCCATTATTACATCAAGCAATAAACTCATCTTCTCCCCCCTATACATATATATTTCAAATTTACGGAAATATAGTTATAGGGTGATGGAATTGAACACTACATTCATAAAGATATTTTGCATATTTTTCTTACTATATTTTCAATCGACCTCAATTATTATGGCAAAATCTCGAACAAATGTGATAAGTGAATTTAAACAAGCTTTACTCAAAAATGATAAAAAATTAATGCAGTCATATGTAACAGAAGGAGTTGAACTACCTACTTTCCAAAAGGAAAAACCTATTCATGAAATTAAAATAGTACCATCTCCAAAAGAAGATACTACAATTCTTATTTCTTATTTCAAAGGCACTAATAATGAATTTACTGTCGGTTTCATTTTAAAAATAGTAACAAAAAATAATAAAATATCTCAAATCAATCAAATTTATGATGACAATCCACTTATGAAAGAAGCTACTATCGTAAAAGAATATGAAATGAAGTGTAAGGAACATATACTTACTCCTACAAAATTCCCGTTCGAAATTCACGAATTTCAAGGGTACATCTATAACGATTACTTAAACCTCCAATACTACAATGAAGATATTAATGGGATTTTTAAAATCACTGTTTCACCAGTTCAAAATAAATTAGGCTTCTATGTACATAGGAAAGCTAAGTTCTACAGCTTAAAAAATAATATAAAAGCATTATATAATCCTCATTTCGATTCAGCATATGAGCTTATCTTTCAGCAGAATGGTTTTCAATATACAATTGCAATTGGTAACAAACGCTATATACAAGGAAAATATAACGTAAAGGATTTAATTCAAATTGCAGAATCTATGAATTAAAAAACCAATCTTTTCTATATCGAAAAGATTGGTTTTTTATTATTTTATACAGTAAGCTTTCCTCCATGATAGCAATAATACTGTGCTGCTTTAAGACTTTTAATCCTATTTAAAGACTGTTCCGCCCTTTCTATATCTAAACAAAAATTCGGATTAGCTATAACTAACTCTCGATTCTCTTGAACCGCTGCATCTCCTGTAATTACACAGTCTAAATTGGGAAAATATAATGAAATATGCCCCGAGGTATGTCCTGGCGTTTCCACTACTTGACATTCATTATTCAAAATCATTTGACCATCATGTACTTTTTCATCGATGGAAATATGTTTTATATTTTTTAACTGTTGTATAAACCATTTACCAAATTCTTTTTCTTCATTTGGCATACGTTCTAACATTTCTTCAGCTTGAACTAACCTCTCTGATTTTATATCACCATTAATATAGTTAGATTCAATTTCACTAGCAATAACATTAATATTTGGATATTTCACTTTGAAATCATATAAAGATCCTATATGATCGTCATCATAATGGGTAATAATTATATTCTTTAAGTTTTTCATCTCATATCCATGTTTTAATATTGCATTTTCAATTAAAGGTAAAAAACTTGGATATCCTGTATCGACTAACGTTAATTCATTATGTAATATAATTAAACTTGGATAAATACATTGTTTTTGCCCGTTAAATTCGAATTCAATTGGTAGTTCTATTATTTTCATTTTTCTTCCCCCATACCGCTTATAAAATGCATAATAATAACTAAATCACCCACATACATTTTACAATATATATACTATGTAACGGAACACTGTGAATCGTTGCATAATCCACATTATAATATTTTGAACAGGTATTCCCCTATTTTTATGGAAATATATAATTAAGAAAAACAATAAAATTGATTAATCTCTCACTTCTTTGTCCATCCTTTTAAAAAATCTATGTTTTTGTAAAAGGAGTGTTTATATGGAGAAACAGACACTTTGGAAAAAGTTCAAAAAAAGCTCTGTAAACCTCGGTAAATCCAGCGTATATGAAAGTATTATCTTATTCTACACAATGAAAAAGAAAGAATTACCTACTAAAGCGAAATTCATAATATTAGCCGCTTTATCTTATTACGTATTAGCAATTGATTTCATTCCAGATATAGCTGCTATTATTGGGATTGGCTTATTAGATGATGTTTTAGCAATCGCTGTAGCGCATAAATACGTTATGAGACACGCAGATGCTGAAATTCGAGAGAAGAGCAAAGTAAAGATGGAATCATTATTTACTTCAGCACAAGCATAATTAAACTATCTAGTCATTTACCATGAGAGCATTGCAGAATAAATTCCTAAACAGTAAAAGAATTTCTCTTAGTCCTCAAACCGTAAACAAATAGGGTGTCAGCACTTGTTCCTAAGTTCTGGCACCCTTTTATTTGTTCTTATTTCTATCTGTTATATAGTTGCCATGTGTCCCCTTATACAAAACTGCTATTGCCGCGACTATAAGGATCACACCCATAAAAGCAGGTGCAGCATGACCAAGCGATACATAGATTTGCCCTCCAATAATAGGACCAATCATTCTTGCTAAAGCTTGAATAGATTGGCTTCCACCTTGAATCCTTCCTTGTTCACTAGAACTAACAGACTTTGAAAGCATCCCGTTGAATGAAGGCCCGAAAATTGAATCCCCAAAACCATACATCAGCATTCCAACGATAAGTAGTGGATAGAGTGAAAACAAAGCTGATGCCGCAATAAAACTGTATCCTATAATCTCCGAAACCATCCCAAGAATTGCTATTTGTTTATCACTAAGCTGGATCAAAAGCTTTGGCATGATAAAACTTTGTGAAAAGATGTCTTGAAAGCCCAAAATTGAAAACATAAGTCCGATTAATGCAGGTTTCCAACTGAAAGTATCCATTGTAAATTGCGTGAAAATTGCTTGTAAAGATCCGTTAGGTATCCAAAGTAAAAACGCTGAGACAAGTAACCATTTTAAACTTTTCATGGAAAGTATGTTTGCTAGCTGTGCAAAAGGATTTAACCTTACAAAAGTAATCTCTTTCAACCTATTATTTTTTTCAAGGCTCTCAGGCATATATTTGATCCCATATACAACATTTATTAACGTTATGATTGCACCAAAATACATAGGTACAGTATCACCAAATTTGGCAAGTATCCCCCCAATGGTTGGGCCAATGATAGTTCCCGCACCTACAACTGCACTCACCCATCCAAAGTATTTCGTTCTCTGCTCTTTTGGAATGATGTCTGCAAAATATGCGAAGATAGTACTTATGCTCCCGCCTGTTATTCCTTCTATTATGCGTCCAGCAAATAGTACCCATAAAGCTCCTCCTATTCCAAAAACTAAGTACCCAATTGCAGAACCAAATAAGCATATTAAAAGTAATGGACGACGGCCATACTTATCGCTTAAAGCCCCGAGTACTGGGGCAGCTAAAAACACGCAAGCCGCATATACGGAAGTTAGTAGTGTTACAACTAATGCTTGTTCTTCCGGATTACTTATATATGGCTGTACTAAGAATGGGACTACAGGCATGATGATACTGAAACCTATACCACAAAGAAATACAGAAATAAGTCCGAATAGTAAAGCATGTTTATCTATGCTTTTTTCAGTTTCCCTTTCATTTTGTGATCTAAATATAGACATTTAACTTCTCTCCTTAAAATACTTTGTTGCTTCGTCAACAAAATAATAACTCCGTTTTGTTGATTGGTCAACAAAAATGACATAACAAAAAAGCAGCCTATTCGCATTAGAGTAGGGCTGCCATTTCATTATTAAAATGTATTACGATTTAATATGTATACCTTGTTTCTTTATTTCTGCATCCAAATGTCTACTATACTTTTCCACGAAACTAATTATACTGTCGAATTCTTCTTTAGTTACTTGCTCAAATACAGCTTTATCCCGCTCATGAAACTCTTTGTGCAGATTTTCATGGATTTTATAAATTTCTTTCCCTTCTTCCGTAAGCCTAAAATAAATTTCTTTCTTATTTTCTGACTTTTGGTAGCTTTCAATAAAACCTTTTTGTATGAGCTTCTTAGTCATTCTACTTATAGCACCGCGAGTCACATAAAAAGCCTCTGCGAGTTGTGTCACGTTAGAATCTGCATTGTTTTCAATATATTCAATGCAGTGAACTTCAGAAGACTTAAAACCTTTAAGACCTTCTTCCATCTTATCTTTATTAAGCCAAACCAGCTTATTATATAATTCCCTGAAACCGTTCATGACCTGTTCTTCTTTATTCATGACCTGCCCTCCTCACCGCTCATTAGCATATTAAAACTATTATATTAAATTTCTGCTTATGTTTCGACAATATCGAAATAATTATTGTAACATTCAAGATATGTGTAAAAATTGGCGCTTAAATAAAACCATTCATTAAACAGCAAATTTATTGCTACTTACAGTAAACGGTAGACAAAAAGTAAGAGCTAAGATTATTTCTCTTAGCTCTTCTTTCATAAAACTATTTCACTTCATTAGCGACAAAAAAGTGCTCACATACACTTGATATACGCTGTAAGTCTACGTTCCCACCAGATATAACCGCTACTACTTTTTTCCCTTTTATATAACTATCAACTTTTCTTGCAAGAAGTGCAGCAGTTGCTAATGCACCTGCACCTTCTACAACAGCTTTCCCACGTTGTAATAAATCTTTCATCGCTACTTCAAGTTCTTTTTCTGATACAGTTACAATATCATCTACTAATTCTTTTACAATTTCAAATGTTAATTCCCCTGGTATTTTAACAGCGCAACCATCTGCAATAGTAGGCGCCTCATAATGTTCTACGATTGCTCCTTTATCGTAAGATGCCTTCATTCCATGAACATTATCTGCTTGGACACCAATTATATTAATCGATGGATTAAAAGATTTTAATGCTACAGAAATACCAGAAATAATTCCGCCTCCACCTATTGGTACAATGACAGTATCTACATCCCACATATCATCAAGAATATCTAATCCAATTGTACCTTGACCAGCCATTACCTCTACATCATCATATGGATGTAAGTATGTCTCACCTGTTTCCCTTATAATTTCTTCACATTTTGCCTTTGCATCATCAAAGGTTTCACCATGTAAAATCACTTCAGATCCATATCCTTTTGTTGCTTCAACTTTTGCCTGAGGTGCAGAAATTGGCATAACAATTTTACTCTTAATACCGAGTAAATGAGCAGATAATGCAACTCCTTGTGCATGATTACCTGCTGAACATGCAATTACACCTCTTTCTTTTTCTTGATCCGTGAGCCGCGACATTTTATTAAATGCGCCACGAAATTTAAAAGAACCCGTTAATTGCATATTTTCTAATTTCAAATGAATTTCTCCGCCCGTTTTACTAGTCAAGTAAAACGATTTTACTAATGGCGTTTTACGAGCATTTCTATCTAGAATCTTGTGAGCTTTTTTAATATCGTCTATATGTAATGGTAGTTTTCTAGTTATCATACTTACACCTCTTCCACTGTTCTATTCCTAAGTTTTCGTAAGTCGTAGCTCCTTTATACGAAAAGAAAAAGTCTTTATATATGTACCCCACTCTGAAATAAACACATTTGCAAACAATTTAACATCCTCTTCATATCACGTTCTTTATAATGATTTAAACATGCAATTTGGATCCAATTATTCTTTTGTAAATAAGATGACTCATAATGAACGATGTATCCTTGTAATGCTAATGCATCGCCTACTACTTTAGAAGAATGATCTTCGCTCAATACAATAGTAAGTATAATTGGCGCGGCATGTTCTTTAGGTGAAACAAGCTTTAACCCCATATCAGTAATAACTTCTTCAACATACTCGTATGTCTCTTTAATTTTTACAAATACCTTTTCATCTTCAAATCTCTTCAACGCTTCTTGCAATGCATAAATTAAATTCCATGATTGTGAGTATGGAATGCTTTCATTTTCTTCATACATACCAATGTCCATATAGGCCGGCACAGCCTCGTTTATTTTTACAATGTGGTTATGTAAAACGAAAGAAATTCCTGTATATGATTTAATCGCTTTACCGCTAACACCACTTGCAAAATACACATCCTTTAAGTCTAATGGTATTGCTCCAATTGAGCTTATGCAATCTACACATAGTTTTATTTGATTCTCGTTACAAAGAGTGTTTAGCTCGTTTAAATCGTTTAACATTCCAGTAGATGTTTCATGATGAACAAACCAAAGCCATTCATAATTTCCAGTTGTCATGATTTCTTCTAATTCGGTATAAATAAATGGATCTCCCATTTCCTTTTTATAAGTATCAAAATGTAACTGTGCTCGTTTTGCATGTCCAACTAATCTATTACCAAATTCCCCATTTGTTAATACTAGTCCTTTCCCTTTTAAAGAACGTAACTGTAAAGCGATCGCATCATTTGCTAACGTCCCTGTTCCTAACATAAGCTGTACATGTTTTGCTTTTGTCATGTAAAGTAACCGTTTTTTCACATTGTCCATCATCACTTGAAATGACTTAGAGCGATGCGAAATAGGCCGCGTAGAAAATGCCTTTCGAACGTTCTCTTCAATATCTACTGGACCAGGTAAAAACGTATATTCTTTCGTCATAATCCCCCCAACGCTCGATTCTTCAAACATAGCAGGGGTAACATACATTGGCTGGAAGGCCGCTTCTTCTGTACCAACTAACGTATGGAAAACTTTGAATCCCATTTGCTCATATAAAGCTAGTTCACGTGTTGTTGCAGAAATGAGTGCTAATTCATATCCATTTAGAAGCAAATAACGATGTAGAAAACGGATTAATCCTAACAACGCTCTTCCATTCCTATATTCACGTTCTACTGAAAGTAAACGAATTTCATACACTTTTTCTCCATGCTCTTGCAAATAAACATCTAAATTTGAAATTTTATAATCTAACGAGAATGGTCGTTTTCCCCGCACCGCGACCATACCTACTAATCTATCCTCATCTAAACAGATTAAATATGTATTTTCTTCATGAAACCGATCTATACGAAACCGGTCTTTCGTTTCTTCATGTTGCGGAATCTCTTCTACAAAAGTTTTATAATTTAATTTATGTATACTTTCAAATTCCCAATCTTGATCAGCAACTTTATAAATTAACCCCATGCCTTATCTCCTTTATCTATTTAATAAAAAATGATAAGTGGAGATTATCCCCACTTATTAAACATTTATTTTATTCTCGATTTACATATAGAATAAGTACAATAATCATTCCACTTAAAATAGTCGTAACAACAGAATAAGAATAAAGAATCATACAAATTGGTAAACAAGCAATCGTAATTAGTCCTGGCTTCGTAAATCCTTTGAATATTAAATAAAATACAATAAAAATGCCTATGAGGGTAAGCGCTATCAAATAATCAAATGCAATTAATCCTCCAATAAATGTTGAAATACCTTTACCGCCCTTACCTTTAAATAAAACTGGGTAAATATGTCCAATAATAACGGCCAATAATGTTAACATTACGAATGTAGGGTCTTCAAACAGATATTTTGCAACAGTAGCAACGATTGCCCCTTTAATCGCATCCCCAAAAAATGTAGCGATGAAATACCCTTTTCCATATACGCGCCCCATATTTCTTGCGCCAGGATTTCCGCTTCCTTCATCCCTAATATCAACGTTATGTCTCAATTTTGTTACTATATAAGCGGTCAATATGTTTCCAATTAAATAAGAAGCCACCAAATATAAAAACTGCATACTATTAATCATGTAATCATTCACTTTCTAAATAGGAATACATATACAATATTCAATTACTACGTATATTGTACGTTTTTAACATACATCCCTTTATACATTTTAACATCATATTTTTACAAATCATACAAAAATTCTCATGCGCTATTTTTAAAAATATATATCCCTCATTAAATAATATGTTCCTTTCACTGCCATTTCTGCTTGTGATACGAATGTAATTTCTTTCATACTTTCTTCACAGCATTTCTTAAATACAGCAAATATTTCAGGAACTAAACGCAATATACTGCCACTTACTGCAATTGGAGTTGAGCGCTTAAATTGCATCTTGTTATAAACATCTACCGTAATTCTTGCTAATTCCTTTCCAGCTCGCATTATAATTTCATGCGCATCATCATTGCCACTTCTCGCTTCCTGAATAACTAATGGTGCGATTGCTGCAATTTTATCTTTAGAAGAAGTATATACTAAGCTTTTTATATGAGACGGTGTCAAAAGTTGAAACTGCCTTTGAATATTCAAACTCAATGGACAAAGGCTGATTCCTTGATCGAATTGAATTGTCATTTTCTTTAAAGCTTGTAATGCAATCCAATATCCGCTCCCTTCATCTCCTAAAATATGTCCCCATCCACCGCTATACTGATATACTTCTCCTTTCTTTCCGATACAAATTGCACCTGTACCACCTATAGTTAATATTCCATCCTTACCTTTTAAAGCAGCTGCATGCGCGATCATTGCATCATTAAAAATTTCAATTTTTGTTCCGTATTTCTTTTTTAAACGTAATGTTAATTCATTTGTATTCGCTCCGCTTATACCAGCTAATCCTAAACAAATACAAACGCAATGCTCATTTATTAAATTCTTCTGGCATTGATTAATTGCTTCCATAATATGCAAAAGCGCCTGATCAAAATCTATTAATACATTTCCAAATCTGCTCGTACCTCTTACAACTTCATTTCCATTTTGATCAAATGCAATTGCCTCTGTCTTCGTTCCCCCGCCATCTACTCCAATCATATACTTCATATGTTCGCCTCATTTTCATTTACATATTGGAGGGAATGTTACATTCCCTAAAACCACGGAATTCTTAGCACCTGTTGCGCTCGGCACATTACTCGGATTACGATGATACGTTTCGTTTGCTAAAATAGCAAATGCAATCGCTTCTTTCGCTGCTGAAGAATGACCAATATCCTCTTGTATACATATACTACATTTCTCTTCTCTTAATCCATTCCGTATCATTTCAACAAGTGTATTATTATAACTTCCACCACCAGCTAAAATCACCTCATCAATGTCATAATACGGTAAAATACACTCCTTATAATGATGAACAATTGAACATGCTGTAAACATCGTGACAGTTGCCAATATATTTCCTTTACTATGCTTTTCAAATCGATTTAATAATTCAGTCACAAACGCTTCTCCAAAATTTTCTCTACCTGTTGATTTTGGTGGTTTCACGTTCAAAAATGGATGGTTCATACAGTATGTTAAAATTTCATCTACAACCACCCCTTGACTTGCGATCCAACCATTTTGATCATATGGTACATGAAATAATCTTTGACATACTTCATCGATTACCATGTTGCCTGGTCCAGTATCAAAAGCAATAACACTCTCATTACTTCGTTTACTTGGAACCACTGTAACATTACCAATCCCGCCAATATTTTGCAGTAGTCTATTTTTAGTTTGATGCCGATATAAAATAATCTCTGAATATGGTACAAGTGGTGCACCTTGTCCCCCTGCCGCCATGTCCATCGTTCGGAAATTCGAGATAACCGTCGTGTTCGTTTCATATGCTATTACTGCTGGTTCCCCAATTTGCAAAGTTGAAGAAAGAATATTACCTTCTTGCTTTGGCTGATGATAAATCGTTTGTCCGTGAGAGCCTATTAAATCTAATTGTCTCAAAGGAAAATTGGCCTCTTTACAAACTTCCTTTACAGCATTGGCGAAGCATAAACCAAGTTTAAAATTTAAACTACATATAAGTTGGACATTCGAAGTTTCAATTGATAACGCTTGTTGGATCTCATTTTTCATATCATTACAAAATGGAACAGTAGTAAAATGGATGAGTTGGATTTTAGAATCTACACCACTTCCTTCTATATGAACGAGCGCTACATCTATTCCATCTAATGAAGTACCAGACATTACCCCTGCAATATACATAACGTGCATGACCTCCTATTTACTAAAAAACAATCATGTAAGTAACGAACGTACAACAAATCGAAAACAATATAAATCTAAAAAACAACTGAGCTTTTGATGCAAACGATCCATCAATGAAAGAAACAACTACCGTAAGCAAAACGCTTGCCGCAATACTTGTAACGAGCCATATACTATGCATTTGTGATAGATTTAGCATGCCTAATAAAGGGACAAAAAGTAAATTTGCACAAATTACTCCAAATAATAATAAAAATACGCCTTTATAACTAAATTTTATATTCATTCTATTTCCCCCTTTCTAGTTTTAATGTGAAAGAAGTGATAGACAAAAAGTCTATCACTCAAAATAACAGCGTGCAGATTAAGGATTAACAGATTCCCCGTCACCATTTTTTTCAATTTCAAGCATATTTTTGTCGTACATTTTAAAGAATGGTAAATAAATAAGGAACGATATTGCTATATTTATAAAAACTAATACAATCGCACGCCAATCTCCACCTGTTGCTAAATATGCACCAATTGGAGCAGGTAGTGTCCATGGCGGCATAATATGCGTTGGTGTTACAAATCCCATCGCAGTTGCTGAATATGCAACAGTTGCTGTTACAAGTGGTGTAATGATAAATGGGATAATTAAAATTGGATTTAGTACAATCGGTAATCCGAATATGACTGGTTCATTAATATTAAAAATACCTGGAACAATACAAGTTCTTGATAATGCTTTCGAATATTTCGATCGACCAAATATAATCATAGCTAATACAAGCCCTAACGTCGCACCAGAACCGCCAATCCATATAAACCATTGATATAACGGCTCTGGTGAAATAAATGGCAACTGATCTGCTCCACTAGCAACTGCTTCACCATTTTTCCCTAGGTATACTTCCCATAATGGCCTAGCAACAGTTCCAACAACCGACACACCATGGATTCCGAATGACCAAAAAAACGTAATTAAAAACACTGGAATCATTACACCGAAGTAACTATCCCCAGCTTTTACTAATGGTGCTGCTAATTTATCAACAACATGGTGTAAATCAATGCTAAAAACGACAGTTACTAGACTCATTATAATAATAACGAATGCTGCAGGTATAAGTGCTTCAAATGAACGCGATACAGATGGCGGTACTTGTTCTGGCATTTTAATCATTACATTTTTCTTCTTACAAAATCTTAAAATCTCTACGGATAAAATAGAAACAATCATCGTCACAAATAATCCATGACCTCCGAGATTTGTCATCGGAAGCATGAATCCTTTTTTATCAATTAACTCAGGCGTTAATGTTAAAAGTAGTGAACATACCGCGAGCTGTGCTCCTGATAAAGCATCTAATTTATAACTTTTCGCTAAATTATATCCTATTCCAAATGCGATATATAAAGACATAATAAACATGGTTAAACGATATGGTATCAATATACTTGTTTGATTCTTTAATGCCCAAACTGATATGAAACTATCTTTCGGCAGTGGTGGAAATGCTACTATCAAAAAGAAGCTTCCTACTATAATAAATGGTAACGCCGAAATAACTCCATCACGGATTGCTTGTAGATGCCTCTGCTCAGAGAGCCTTGCCATCGGGCCAGATAAATTTTTATCAAGAAACGTGACAAACTTATTCATAACGCTTCCCCCTAACTGATTAATTCATTTACAGTTTTTAATAAAGTCGGGCCTCCAAGTGGCGTGTATGCTTGCGGTGGAATGATACCACACGGAATAGATTCCTCCTCTGCAAATTTTTTTACAGAATCAAATCGGTGTCTTATTTGAGGTGCCACCATTACGACATCCCAGCCATTCTTTACTTCTTCCTCTACCTCATTCGTTCCAATTGCATGCACTTCCATGTTCACACCATTTTTCTCCGCTTCTTTTTTTAAAGCGTTTACAACAATTGCACTGGACATTCCTCCAGAACAGACGAACAAAACTTTCATTTATTAATCCTCCTATACTTATAATTTATTACCCTTCAAATGAAAGGAAGTTTCACTTTACTAACAAGCATATGAAGTAGTAAATGAATTTAGTTATAATGAAAGTAAATTTCATTAAAAATATTTTTCCTATTAAATTAATGTTTCAATATGCAATTTTCTCTATTGCAAGGTCAACCTCGCCTCATATATTATTTTAAATAATCATATGATAGGGAGGCGTATAAATGATCGTTAAACGTTTATTAATGATATGTTGTATCGTTATCTTGTTCATCCCTTTCTCTTTCATTCCCCCTCACTCTACTTATGCTGAAGTAAATACTACGTACAAAAAACATGAATTACGTGCTGTATGGATCGCATCAGTTCTGAATATTGATTGGCCCTCAAAAACCGGCTTACCTATTGAAAAGCAGAAGCAAGAATTTATAAGGTTATTAGACAATGTAAAAAGCACTGGTATGAATACAGTTGTTGTACAAATTAAACCAACCGCTGATGCTTTCTATCCTTCAAATTACGGTCCTTGGTCTGAATACATTACGGGTACACAAGGAAAAGATCCTGGTTATGACCCGCTCGCATTTATGATTGAAGAAGCTCATAAAAGAAATATAGAATTCCACGCTTGGATTAATCCATACCGAATAACGATGAATCACACCGATATAAATCGATTATCAAACTATCACCCTGCAAGGCAACATCCCGATTGGGTTGTCCCTTATGGCGGAAAGTTATATTACAATCCCGGTATTCCAGAAGTGAAAAAATTTATAACAGAAGGTGCTTTAGAAATCGTACAAAATTACGATATTGATGCGCTACATATGGATGATTATTTTTATCCATATAAAGTAGCCGGTGAAGAATTTCCAGATCAGAAAACGTACGAAACATATAATAACGGTAGATTTACAAATATAGAAGATTGGCGACGTAACAATGTAAATGAACTTGTAAAAGATTTAAATACTGCTATAAAACAAGAAAAATCATATGTAAAGTTTGGCATTAGTCCGTTCGGCGTATGGAGAAATATAGCTGACGATCCCACTGGCTCTAACACAACCGCAGGCCAAAGAAACTATGATGACCTTTATGCTGACACACGTGAGTGGATACAAAAAGGATATATTGACTACATTACACCGCAAATATATTGGAATATAGGTTTCACCCCAGCTGCATATGACATATTAGTAGATTGGTGGGTTAAAGAAACAAATAACAAACCGATTCACCTATACATCGGTCAAGCGACCTATAAAATTAATAATAACTCTGTCCCTGCTTGGTCTGATCCAGAAGAATATCCAAGACAAATTGCATTAAACCGGCTATATCCTGAAATAAAAGGTAGTATGCATTTTAGCTTAAAAGATATTAATAACAATCCACTTGGAGTTAAAGATAGACTCTCAAAAGACATATATAAACATCCTGCATTAATCCCGCCTATGCCTTGGATTGATCATGATCCACCAAAACAACCGACTTTAAAAGGTGCCATTCCAAGAAATGAAGGTATTGCAATCGGTATCATTGACAATAGAGATAATGATTCTGCTTATTACGCTATTTACCGCGTGAATGGGAAAAATGAAGTGGATATACAAAATCCCAAAAATTTACTTACTACTGTAAGAAAAACAAAACTTGGAGAAATTTATGTAGATAAAACCGCTATTTCCGGAGAAACGTATACCTATGTCGTAACTGCAGTTGATCGATTGCATAATGAAAGTGTGGCTTCTAGTAAATCTACTATTCAAGCAAAATAAAAGTAAGAGCCCCCATTTTTTTGAATGCGGGCTCTTACTTTTATTTTCGTAGTTCACTATATTGAATATGAATTCTATTCTCAGGGTTTTTATCTACTGTGTAAAGTACAAATAAGAAGAACCATTCTAGTGGCTTCATTAAAATATAAACAAAATCAGCCGACCATTTCGTATTAATATGTTTACTAATCGGATAACCGTATTTATCATAAAAATTACGAATAACTTTATGACATTTTGGTACCCGCTCCTCAATTACATTTTCAAAAGCGTTCGCAATTAATAACTGTCGATTAACTGTAATTCTTTCCCCATGCCTAATTCCTGCTCGTAATGGCTTAACGATGTTTTTATGGCCTTTCACAGAAACTGTACATAAATAATGCCCATCCCCGGAGACAATTTGAGGACTTGGGGCAGGAATCTTAGAATAATTAAAACTACTTGTTTCCATAAACACTCTTATAAAACTATCTGGTTTTTGGCCAAACAGTATTAAAATAAATTGAACAATTAACAAGACAGGAAATAAACTTATCATCCAAACTGTAGCCATTTTTTGATATCCAAAAGAAATACGATACAGCAATAATATAATTCTGTTGCTCTGCGTATAATCTTTCTCATTCTGAGATTGTATGAAATAACCTAATGTATTTCTTAATTTAGCTAAGAATAATAGACTAAAGGCAAGCATTCCAACTTGAATACAAAAGACTGGAATGTATCTCAATCCTCCTAATTCCGTATAAAAGGCAAAGCCTGTATGGGTAATATAGATGAATGTATATACAATGTTTACTATCATTAAAGTACTATAAAAAATATAAAATATTGGTGAAAGTTTTATTAAGCCTGTTGTTAATTTCCAATACGAAACTCCACCTAAAATAACTAAGAGAACTACTATCGTAATGTGGTCATGGGCTAAAGAAGCATATTGATCAGACATCATTCCGTTCTTTTCAAATTTATGTAATGGTATTCCTGCTCTTACATCATTTGCATTCCACATAATACCTAAACCAAAGATAAAATAACTCAAACCCAGTGATAATATTTCCTGTGGCTCGAACTTTAGTATACTTGAGGAATTCTCCTCCTTCGATTGGAAACTATCCCAAGCTTTACTAATAGGGTAGCCAAGAA